>CAMPAR010000027.1 GCA_946632055.1 uncultured Lachnospiraceae bacterium | reverse complement strand
AAAAAAAGAAAGAAGCTGAAACATGTCCAGAATCAAGAGTCCGACGCGAGACTTAAGACAGTCTCACTGGACGAATCTGAAAATCGCGGATTATCAGGCGCGTCCGCTGAAAACTCATCTTTTCGGCGGAAAGACCGGGATGGAAGCGGTGTACCGAGTCGCGGAAATCGACTGTCCCTTGAACGTCGGAACCGAGGAGCATCCCTTGATCGTCTCGGACCGGGATTTCTGGTGGTACATCATGGCTCCGAAGGACAGCTTTTTCTGGCTGTCCTCGGCCTTTAACCGGGAGAGGGAGCTGATCGAAATCTATATCGATATTACGGCGGGAAGCGATTTTACGGATCCCGTGAATCCCTGCTACCGGGATATGTACCTCGATGTGGTGGTGTCTCCGGAAGGCCGGGTGAAGGTCCTCGACGCGGATGAACTGGAAGAAGCCGCGCGGGAAGGAAAAATCACGGAAGAAGAGAAGAAGGCCGCCAAGGAGCACTGTGCTTCGCTTACGGATTGGCTGAATACTCACGCGGAAGAGCTGCTGGATTTCTGCCGGCAGCGGCTTCAGGAGATGGCAGGGGCTTGAAATCCGGGCCCGGAAATGGGGAGAAACGATGAAAAAACTCAGAATAACAGCGGTGCTTCTTCTTGCAGCAGCGCTCGTTCTCGCCTCCTGCGGGGCGGCGAAACCGGCGGAAGAGGAAACGGCCAAAAAGACGGAAAACGAAGGCGGGACTTCCGCGGAAGACGCCGGAAACGAAAGCGGAGAATCCGGGAAAGAGGAGGAGACAGAAATGGCGGCGGAACCGGACAAAATCATTACGGTATCGATGGAGAATGCCCAGGCGATGAACGGCGGGGTCTTTGAAGGCTGGGGCACCTCGCTCTGCTGGTGGGCGAACCGGATCGGGTATTCGGAGCCGCTTTCAGAGAAGGCGGCGGAGCTGTTCTTCTCCCCGGAAGGCCTCGGCCTGAATATCATGCGTTATAATATCGGCGGCGGAGATGACCCGACCCATGACCATATCAGAAGGACGGATTCCGCAGTTCCCGGCTGGGCGGTTTATGACGAGAAAAATAACACTTTCAGCTACGATTACGGCGCGGACGCGCGTCAGCTGAATGTGCTTCAGAAGGCGGTCAAAGCCGCCGGGGACGAGGCGATTGTCGAAGTCTTCTCCAATTCCCCGCCGTACTTCATGACGGAGAGCGGCTGCTCTTCGGGTGCCGAGCGCGCCGGAAACAATAATCTTAAGAGTGAGTGTGTGGGCGAATTTGCCGATTATCTCGCGGAGGTCACGCGGTATATCAATGATGAGCTTGAAATCCCGGTGCAGAGCCTTTCGCCGATGAACGAGCCGGACACGAATTACTGGCATGCCGGGAGCGAAAAGCAGGAGGGCTGCCACTTCGACCAGGGAGACTGGCAGTCCCGAATGATCGTCGAGATCGCCCGCGCGCTGAAGGAAAAGGGCCTGACGGATGTGATCGTGGCGGCTTCGGACGAGACCAGCACGGCGAAAACCATGATGGCCTGGACGAAGTATACGGAGGAGGCGAAGGCGGCGCTTGGACGCGTGGATACGCATACCTATGATGCGAGCGGCGCGGTTTCCCTCGGCCTCATGGCGAAGGACGAGGGCTTCCATCTGTGGATGAGCGAAGTGGACGGCGACGGAATGGCAGGCTCTGACGCAGAGGAGATGGCGGCCGGCCTCTGGTTCGTGCAGAAAATCATCTCGGATCTCGACGCGCTCGACCCCTCGGCCTGGGTGATGTGGCAGGCGATCGACAGCCACATTTCGAAGGAGGGGATGAACGGAAACCGGGATACCGGCATGGTCAATACAAAGAAGGGCTTCTGGGGCCTCGCGGTCGCGGATCACGACCGGGAAGAAATTATCCTGACGCAGAAATACTACTGCATGGGGCAGCTGACACGCTTCATCCTTCCGGGAAGCACGATCATTCACACCGGGAAGGACACGGTCGCTGCCTGGAACCCCAAGGAGGGGACGCTGACGATCGCCGCGGTGAACGCGGTGAAGGAGGAAACCGCGGTGCGCTTCGACTTTTCAGAGCTTCCGGCGCTTCAGGACTCCGCTCGCGTGATCCGCACTTCGGGCAGTATGAAGGAGGGCGAGCACTGGACAGAGATCGACCCGGCTCCGGTGGAAAAAGACGGGTTTACGGCGGTCCTTGCCCCGAATTCCGTGACGACCTTTGTGATCGAAGCCGTGAAATAATACGGATGTGTTCGGCTCCAGCCGGCAGAAGTTACAAACTCCTTAACGGATTGTTTACAGAAAAGTACTGGAAATCGGAGTCCATTCGCGGTAAAATAAATGTTCGGAATCATACCGGGGCGTTTCAAGCCCCTGAAAGCATAAGGAGGAATCATCATGTTAAACCACGCGAAACCCATTACAACTGAAATGATCGACTCATTCCGCAGGAAATACGAGGCGGATGAATTTGCGAAGACGCTGACGGCAACGGCGTCCGGCGCGGATTTTGCCACCATTTCCTATGATCCCGTGAAGGCGGCGAAGATGCAGCGGACCTTTTCGATTGAGATCAAGACGACCGGAATCACCAATCAGAAGCAGAGCGGACGATGCTGGCTGTTCGCTTCGATGAACCTCATGAGAGAAGCGGTCATCAAAAAGTGCAATCTGGAACGGTTCGAGCTTTCCGGCAACTATTTCGCTTTCTGGGATAAGTTTGAAAAGATCAATTTCTTCCTGGAGTCCGTGATTGACGCGGCGGATCTTCCGGTCGGCGACCGTACGCTCGACTGGATCCTCGGCGGCATCGGAGACGGCGGCCAGTGGGATATGATGGTGAGCGTTGTCAAAAAATACGGAATCGTCCCGGCGAGCGTGATGCCGGAGACGGCGGCGAGCGCCGGCACCCGCTACTTCTCGCATTACATGAATATGCACCTCCGGAAGGACGCGATCGAGCTGAGAAAGCTGATCGCGGAAGGCGCTGATCCGTCCGCGAGAAAGGAAGAGATGCTTTCCGATTATTTCCGCGCGCTCTGCATCAGCTTCGGCGAGCCGCCGGTGGAATTCGCTTTTGAATACCGCGACAAGGACGACGAATATCACGCCGACTATCATCTGACTCCGCAGGCGTTCTACGAGAAATATGTCGGCATCGATCTCTCGGATTATGTCAGCGTCATCAATGCGCCGACGAAGGACAAGCCGTTCGGAAAGACCTATACCGTCAAGTATCTCGGCAATGTGATCGGCGGCGAAATCCGTTATCTGAATCTCCCGATGGAGGACCTGAAAGCGCTGACCGTACAGCAGATGAAGGACGGCGAGCTCGTCTGGTTCGGCTCGGACTGCGGCAAGTACGGCGACCGCAAAGGCGGTATCTGGGACCCCGAATCCTTCCGGATCGGAGAGATCTTCGGCGGCATGGACTTCTCCCTGACGAAGGAGGAGCGGCTGGATTACCGCGACAGCGCCATGAACCACGCGATGGTTCTGTGCGGCGTGAATCTGGACGAGAACGGAAAGCCGAACCGCTGGAAGATTGAGAACAGCTGGGGCGAAGACGCGGGAGAGAAGGGCTACTACGTGGCTTCCGATGCCTGGTTTGACGCCTTTACCTATCAGGTGATCATCAATAAGAAATATCTGAAAGACGAGTGGAAGAAGGCGCTTCTTGAGGATCCGATCGAGCTGGAGCCCTGGGATCCGATGGGAACGCTGGCGTAAGTTTAAGAATTTTATGGGGAAAAAGGATTCTTTCGGGAGGAAGAGTTGACGAGGGAAGAGAAAAGAAAAAAACGTAATTCCATACTGAATGCGGTGCTGCTGATTGCGATGATCGCGCTGACGCTGTGGGTGCTTCTGAAGGACCAGGACCTTCCGAGGATCCTGAGGGAGCTTTCGGAGGTCCGGCCGGTGTATCTTGTGATCGGCGCGGTGATGGTGATTCTTTTCGTGTGCAGCGAATCCGTCATCGTTAAGATCCTGCTGAACGCAGCCAATGTGAAGGCACCGCTCCGCCACTGCATCCAGTATTCCTTTGTCGGCTTTTTCTACAGCATGATCACGCCTTCCGCGACCGGCGGTCAGCCGATGCAGGTGTACTATATGCGCCGTCACGGCATCCGGATCGGGACGGCTTCCGTGGTCCTCATGCTCGTCACGATCGAATACAAGTCGGTTCTGATCCTGACGGGGCTGTTCCTCGCGCTCTTCTGCAGGAACCTGATGGGCTCGCTGGACGCAGCCGTCCGAACCCTTTTCTGGTTCGGAATGTTCCTCAACATGATTTTCGTCGCCGCGCTCGGAGTGCTTGCGTTCATGCCGCGCTTCGCGCATAAACTGGTGAAGTGGCTGTTTTCAAAGCTTTCCAGAATCCGCTTCCTGCATCTGACGGAGGCGAGGCTGCAGCGGGTCGAGAATTCGATGGACGTGTATCAGGAAGCGTCCGGACTGATCCGCGGACATGTAAAAACCATCATGTTCACCCAGCTTCTGACCTTTGTGCAGCGCTTCATCCTGTTTGGCCTGACCTATCTTGTCTACGTGAGTCTGGAGCTTCGCGGCGCGCATCTCTTCCCTGTGATCGCGCGGCAGGCGATCGTGTCCGTAAGCTCCGACATGCTGCCCACCCCGGGAGGACTCGGCTTCAACGAGTTCGTCTACATGAGGATCTTTGAACCGGTATTCGGCTCGGATCTGATGACGACGGTTTCCCTCACGATGAGCCGAGGCTTCAGTTATTACTTCCTGGTCGTCGTGAGCGGCATCGTGACCCTCGGCGCGCACCTTGCGCTGACGGTAAAAGCCCACCGGAACCGGAAAAAGAACGCAGAATAAAAACAACGGATTTTCCGACATTTGCCCCCGAATGTCGGAAAACCGAACAAATGAAAGAGACTGGCGGTTTCCCTGCCGGTCTCTTTTTTGTATAATGAGCACCGTATGTTGGAGAGTATGTTCTCTCCACCACAATACTTTGTAAATACTCCGACGTGAGAGAAAGCGGCGCTTATGAAAAATGTATCGGTTGTACCGATGAGAATTGCTAAAAACGGATATATTGTACTGTCGGCGCTTTTTATCGCGTTCGGAATAATCTTCGCAGCATGGAGCGAGCTTCCGGATTCGGTGATCCGCTTTGCGGGAGGCACGGCGCTCGTGATTTTCGGCGCGGTCAAGCTGGTCGGTTATTTCAGCAAGGACCTGTACCGGCTGGCCTTTCAGTATGACCTGCAGTTCGGGATCCTTCTGATTGTGCTCGGCGCGATCGTCATCGTCAAGTCCACGAACATCATGACCTTCATGTGCATTGCGCTCGGAATCGTTATTCTGCTGGACGCGCTGTTCCGGATTAGGGTGGCCTTTGACGCGAAGCATTTCGGCATCGGACTCTGGTGGGGAATTTTCGGACTCGCGATCATCACCGGGGCAGCGGGACTGCTTCTTGCCTTCCGCCCGCTGGAGATCAGCGAAGCGATCCGCGTCTATTTTTCCATCGCGCTGATTGCAAGCGGCGTTCTGAACCTGTTCGTCGTCCTCACGACCGTGAAAATCATCCGCAACCAGAAGAGTGATACCGTCGATCAGGAAGCGCTTTTTGACGAACTGAGCGAAGAGATCAAAGAGTGACTGAACCACGGAAGGCTTACGGGAAAAAAGCCGCGAAGCCCTCTGTGTCAGTATAGAAACCGGCACGATGAAGACCTGTGCCGAGTACCATGAGTCAAGAAATAAAGGAGAACGAAAATGGCAAGACCAGTACAGATTCTGACGGATTCCTGTTCGGATATGCCGAAGGAGATTCGCGAGCAGTATGGAATCGACTATGTGAAAATGAACACGGTTTATCAGGGTAAGGAAACGCCGGCAAGTCTGGATTTCGAATACTATACCCCGAAGGAGCTCTATGATACCATGCGTAACGGCGGCCGTGTGACGACGACCCAGGTTCCGGTGGATGAATTCGAGCGCGCCTTCACGAAGTATCTGTCGGAAGGCAAGGACGTCGTCTATATCGGATGCGCCCTGAAGCAGTCCAGCTCCGTCAACACCGGTACGGTGGTGGCAAAGCGCCTGCTGGAAAAAGAACCGGAAGCGAAAATCTTCTGTGTGGACGCCATGAACGCCTGCTTCGGCGAAGCGCTTCTTGCGATGCGTGCGGCCGAGTACCGCGATCAGGGCATGACGGCCGAAGAAATCCATGAGAAAATCCTCGGCGACCGTAATTTCGTCAACGAATACTGCACCGTCCACACGCTGGATTACATGAAGCGCGCGGGCCGGGTCACAGCTTCCAAGGCCTTCTTCGGAAACCTTTTCGGCGTGAAGCCGATCATCATTGCCGATGCCGTCGGCGCTCAGGTAGGCTATAAGAAGGCGAAAGGCCGCCAGACCTCGATGCAGGAGATCGTCAACCTGCTGAAGGAAACCATTACCGATCCGGAGAAGCAGACGGTTTACGTCCTGCACGGCGACTGTCAGGAAGAAGCCGACGAGCTTGCGAAAATGGTGAAGGAAGCGATTCCGTGCAAGGATACCTATACCACCTACATCGGACCGATCATCGGCGCCTCTCTCGGGCCGGATGCCCTGGCACTGTTTGCCTGGGGAAAGGAAATCACCTTTGTCGGCTGATCAGCGGGTAAGAAGGATGAAGGCGCTCCGTTTCATACAGGAGCGGTAAAAGTAAGTTGAAGGAAAAAGGGTAAATGGGTACGAAAGAACTGAATGGTGAACTCCTGGAAAAGCTGCTGGAAGGCGGGGCACAGAATCTGCGCATGAACGCGGATATCGTCAATGATCTGAATGTGTTCCCGATCCCGGACGGCGATACCGGCGACAATATGATGCTGACGATCAGCGGCGGCCTGAACGCGCTTGACGGTCATTCCACACCGAGCCTCACCGAGGCGGCCGAAAAGGCCTCTCACGGCATGCTGCTGTCGGCACGCGGAAATTCGGGAGTCATTCTTTCCCAGCTTTTCGCGGGAATCGCGGAAGGCTTCCGGGGATTTGAAACCGCCGATATCCGCACGGTCGGCGAGGCGCTGCGCTCAGGCGTCCGCTCCGCCTATGCGTCGGTCATCACGCCGACGGAAGGAACGATTCTGACGGTTGCGAGAGAATCCGTTGAGTATGCCTGCGGCAGAATCAACGACAACAGCACGCTGGAATCCTTCTGCGCGGACTGCCTTCGGGAGGCGAATGCTTCACTGCAGCGCACGCCGGAGCTCCTTGCGGTATTAAAGGAAGCGGGCGTTATTGATTCGGGCGGCGCAGGACTTTATTACATTGCCGACGGTGTCTACCGGACGCTTCGCGGAGAAAAGCTGGAGGAGAACGGCGGCGGGAAGCCGACCATGATGGCGGCGCCGCACACGATCGACACCAGCAAATTCAACGAGGACAGCGTGATGGAGTTCGGTTACTGCACCGAGTGCCTCCTTCAGCTGACTCATGCGAAAACCGATATTTCCGCATTCAATATCAACGACGTGATTGAGGCGCTGACCGAGATGGGCGGAAATTCGATCGTCGCGGTCCTGACGGGAACCGTTCTGAAGATCCATGTACATACCTTTGAGCCGGAAAAAGCGCTCGGATACGTGCATCAGTTCGGTGAATTCCTGACCATGAAGGTCGAGAACATGACCCTGCAGCACACGGAAGCCTTTGTGGAAAACCGTTTCCACGTGAGCTTCCTCGATGAGGAGGAAGAGAAGCCGAAAAAGCGCTTCGGCCTCGTGACCGTGGCGACCGGCGAAGGCATCCGGGAAACGTTGACGGATCTTGGCGCGGACGTTGTCATCGACGGCGGACAGGGCAAAAATCCTTCAGCCGAGGACTTTGTCGAGGCCTTTGACCGGACGAACGCTGAGGATATCTTCGTGCTTCCGAACAACGGCAACATCGTGATGGCGGCGCGTCAGGCGGCGGAGCTCTACGACAAGTCGAACATCCATGTCATCGAGTCGAAATCCATCGGCGACGGCTATGCGGCGCTTACGATGCTGAGCTACGATTCCGGGGATCCGGAGGAAATCGAAGCCGAGCTTCGGGATGCCATGCAGGGCGTCATTACGGGCTCCGTTACCCGGGCTGTCCGTTCCACCTGCGTGAACGGCGTGGAAATCAAGGAGAATGAATACATCGGCTTTACCGATAAGGAAATGCAGGTTTCCTGCCCGACGCCGCTTGAGACGGTCGAGGCGCTTGCGGAGCATCTGAACATCGGAAATTACGAGTTTGTCATCGTGATTTACGGTCAGGATACGCCGGAAGAGGAGAAGGCCGAATTCAGGAAATATATGCAGGAGAACCACCGCCGCACCGAGGTCTGCGAGATCGACGGCGGCCAGGAAGTTTATCATTATCTTCTGATCCTGCAGTAAAAGAGAGTGACATAATAAACCGGGTCCGGAAGCCGAAAGTGGCAGGCTTCCGGATCCGGGACAGATGGAGGATACCAACTTGCCGGTCGATTTTACACCGGAAATGAAACGGGACTACACGATTATCGCGCCCGACATTTTCCCTACACATATGGAGCTTTTGGAGCAGATCTTCCGCATGTACGGCTACAATCTGGTGGTCGCGCATTATGAAGGTCAGAAGGTGATTGACACCGGGCTTAAGGTTCTTCACAACGATGTCTGCTACCCGGCGATCTGTATGCTCGGACAGCAGATTTATGCGCTGACCTGCGGAGATTTCGATCCGCATAAGAGCGCGCTTATTATGTTTCAGACCGGCGGCGGATGCAGAGCGAGTAATTATCTCTGCCTTCTCCGCCGCGCACTGCATAATCTGGACATGGATTATGTGCCGGTCATTTCCCTGAGTTTTACTGCGCTCGAGCATTACAGCGGCTTTAAAATCACGCCCTTTATGCTTCTGACCGGCATCCGCTCCCTGGTTTACGGCGATATGATGCTGCTTCTCAAGAATCAGACCGCGCCGTATGAAATCCATCCGGGCGATACGAGGAAGGTGGTGGAAAAATGGACGAAGGAACTGGTGAATCAGTTCAAGCACCATAAAGGCCTCACTGGCCCCGCGATGAAGAAGAATCTTGCGGCGATGGTGAAGGATTTCCACGATATTCCGCGCGAGAAGAAGGAACTGACCAAGGTCGGGATCGTCGGGGAAATCTACGTCAAATATTCCTCTTTCGGAAACAACGGCCTCGAGAAATTCCTGGCTTCCCAGGGCTGCGAATATATGGTTCCGGGGGTTCTCGGCTTTTTCCAGTTCATGTTTGCGAATGTGAAGACGGATTACAGGTATTTCGGCGGAAAGAGGAAGAAGCTGGTGATGGCGGTCATCGCCGAGAAGGCGCTCGCCTCCTGGGAACGCATCATGATAAACGCCCTGAAGCCGTATCCCGAATTTGCCTGCCCGAATGAATTCAAAAAGACGCAGGCGCTGGCCGCGAAGGTCGTGGATCCCGGCGTCAAGATGGGGGAGGGATGGCTCCTTCCCGGAGAAGTCTGCGAGCTCATCGAGAAAGGCTATAACAGTGTGGTCTGTGCCCAGCCCTTCGGCTGCCTGCCGAACCACATTGTCGGAAAGGGTACGATCCGCCGGCTTCGGGAGCTCTATCCGAACGCGAACATCTTCCCGGTGGACTATGATGCCGGTGCCTCCAAAGTCAACCAGGAGAACCGGATTAAACTCATGCTGGCGATGGCCGGCGAACTGTAAGGCTGAAGAATGAAAAAACTCGGTATTGATATCGGATCTACGACGCTGAAATGTGTCCTCCTTTCGGAAGAGGGAGAGATCCTTTATAAAAGCTATGAAAGACACTATTCAAAAATAACAGAAACGCTCGGGACCGTTCTCGAGTGCCTGGACTGCGAGTACCAGGGAGAGCGCTTCTCGGTTTCCCTCTCCGGTTCCGCCGGCATGGGTATTGCCGAGAACGCGGGACTGCCCTTTGTACAGGAGGTCTTCGCGGAGCAGATTGCCGTGAAGAACCTGGCCCCGGGGACGGATGTCGTGATTGAGCTCGGCGGAGAGGATGCCAAGATCCTGTTCCTGACCGGCGGCTTTGAAATGCGGATGAACGGAACCTGCGCAGGCGGCACCGGCGCATTCATCGATCAGATGGCGACGCTGATGAACATCACGCCTGATGAGATGAATGAGCTTGCGAAGCACTATGAAAAGCTGTATACCATCGCGTCCCGCTGCGGCGTCTTCGCGAAGTCCGATATTCAGCCGCTGCTGAACCAGGGCGCGAGAAAGGAAGACGTCTCCGCGAGCATTTTCCTCGCCGTCGTCAACCAGACGATCGCGGGACTGGCGCAGGGCCGGGAATTCGCGGGAAACATCCTGTATCTCGGCGGACCCTTAACCTTCCTTTCCGAGCTGCGGAAAAGCTTTGATACGGCCCTTGTCACAACCGGCGTCTGCCCGGAGAATTCCCTTTACTATGTATCTCTCGGCGCGGCCTATTCGGGCTCGGGAGAGGAGCTTTCCCCGAAGGAGCTTGCCGGACGCCTTCTCGAAGCACAGGGAAAAGGCACTTACAACCGCATGCAGCCGCTCTTTGAGAGCGAAGAAGAGTACCGGGCATTTAAGGAGCGCCATGAAAAGGCCTCTCTCGGAACCGTGGAGGTGACGGAGCCCTCGGGCAATCTGTATCTTGGAATCGACGCCGGATCGACCACGGTCAAGTGCGTGCTTTCCGATGACGAAGGAAATATCCTGGAGCCGTTTTATACGCTGAACAACGGCAATCCGGTGCCGCTTGTCAAGGCCTATCTTGAGAAGATTCTGGAAAAATATCCGGATGCGGAGATCCGGGCTTCCGCGGTGACCGGCTACGGCGAGGAAATCATTAAAAGCGCCTTCGGCGCGGATTTCGGCATCGTGGAGACCATTGCCCACTATACGGCGGCGAAGCGCTTCCGCCCGGATGTCGACTTCATTCTCGATATCGGCGGGCAGGACATCAAATGCTTCAAAATCCGGAACGGCGCGATTGACAGCCTGTATCTCAACGAGGCTTGTTCCTCAGGCTGCGGTTCCTTCCTTCAGACCTTTGCCGGAGCGCTGGGGCTGACCGCCGAGGAGTTTTCAGAGCTTGCTCTCTATGCCAAGAATCCGGTGGATTTAGGCTCCCGCTGCACCGTCTTCATGAACAGTTCCGTGAAGCAGGCGCAGAAGGACGGAGCGACGGTGGAGGACATCGCTGCCGGACTCTCGATCAGCGTCGTCAAGAACGCGCTGTACAAGGTCATCCGCTGCGTCAGCGCCGATCAGCTGGGACAGAATATCGTGGTGCAGGGAGGAACCTTCCTCTCAGACGCAGTGCTTCGCGCCTTTGAAAAGGAGCTTGACAAGGAAGTCATCCGCCCGAAATACGCGCCGATCATGGGCGCTTACGGCGCGGCGCTCTTCGCGAAGCAGCGTGCGGATGCCGGCTTCCCCTGCGGCGGTCTGATCAGCAGGGAAGGACTTCAGAACTTTGTTCACGAAGTCCACGCGACGACCTGCCAGGGCTGCACGAATCACTGCGCGCTGACCATCAACACCTTCTCCGGCGGACGGCGCTTCATCGCGGGAAACCGCTGCGACAGACCGCTCGCCCTGAAGAATGCCTCGGAGAAATACGATCTGTATGAGTATAAGACGGAGCTTCTGAAGGCCTGCTGTCAGGACCAAAAGGAAGCGGGAAAGCCCTCGGTCGGCATTCCGCTCGGACTGAACATGTACGAGCTCCTGCCGTTCTGGTACGCCTTCTTCCATAGACTCGGCTTCTCCGTGCTGGTATCTCCCTTCTCTACGAGAGAGCTCTACACAAAGGGCCAGCATACGATTCCGTCCGATACCGCATGCTACCCGGCGAAGCTGATGCACGGACACATTGAGGCGCTTCTTGCGATGCAGCCGGACGCGATTTTCTATCCGGACATGACCTACAACGCGGACGAGCATATGGGCGTCAATCATTATAACTGCCCTGTGGTCGCGTACTATCCGCAGGTGCTTCGGATGAACATCAGGGAGCTGCAGGAGACCATCTATATCGATGACTTTGTCAGCATCAGCGACCGGAAAAAATTCCTGTCCCGCATGAAGGAGATCCTTTCGAAATATTTCCCGGGACTGAAGGGAAGAGAAATTGCAGCGGCGACGGAAGACGCGTACCGGGCCTATGCGGACTATTTCCGTAAGATCCGAGAAAAGGCGGCGGAGTTTATGGCCGTCGCGCGCGAGAAGAAGCTTCCGATGATCGTGCTGGCAGGGCGTCCCTACCATGTGGACCCGGAAGTCAATCACGGCATTCACACGCTGATCACGAGGCTCGGCGCCGTGGTTCTGACGGAGGATTCGCTCTCCGATAAGGTCGCCCCCTTTGAGACGGTCGTCCGCAACCAGTGGACCTATCACGCGAGACTGTATTCCGCCGCGAAATATGTGGCGCTGTCGAAGGAGAATATCAACCTCGTTCAGCTCGTTTCCTTCGGCTGCGGCGTGGACGCGATTACGACCGACGAGGTCCGCGCGATCCTCGAAGAAAAAGGCAAAATCTACACGCAGATCAAGATTGACGAAATTTCGAATATGGGCGCCGTGACGATCCGGCTTCGGAGTCTGTTCTCGGCGGCAGAGGAAAAAGAGGCCAGAGTATCGTAAAGCACACATCGAAAAAGGAGAAAAAAGATGAATGAAGTATGGCTTTATATCACAGCCGCAGTCTGTGCCTTCCTGTTTTCAGGGATCAATCCGGCAATCATTCTGTCTAAACTGATCTACCACCGCGACATCCGCGAGGAGGGATCGGGAAACCCCGGATTTACGAATTTCAAGCGTGTTTTTGGCGGCAAATATGCCTGGTTCGTATTTGCGCTCGACATTCTGAAATCGGTGGTTTTCTGTGCGGTTTTCGGCACTCTGTTCGGCCGCTTCTACGGACATTACCAGCTCGGGGTCGCCTTCACCGGCTTCTTCGCGATGCTCGGTCACTGCTTCCCGGTCTGGTATCATCTGAAGGGCGGCAAGGGCTTCCTCGTCTATGTCGGCATGATCTGGATGATTGACTGGCGCGTCGGTCTTGCGGCCACGGCCATCTTCCTGCTGGTGCTTTTTACGATCAAGTACATGTCACTCGCCAGCATGATCCTGGCCGCAGTTTCCCCGGTGATTCTACTGATCGCCGGCGCGGATTCCAATATGGTGATTTTCCTGTGCGCACTGTCATCGGTCCTGATGATTTTCCGCCACAGAGCGAATATCGTGCGGCTGATCAACCATACGGAATCCCGGTTCTCCGTCAGCTCCCGGAAAAAGGAGTAAGGACAAATTCATGAATCATGGTTTCATGACAAAAATACAGCAGAAGACAGCTGCAGCGCTTTTCCTTGGCTGCATGCTGTTTTTTGCTTCCTGTGCAGAAGTGAAGGACAGCCGGCCCGCCTTCGCAAGCGAAAGCTCCGAAGTCCTGCAGAGCGTATCAGAGGAAGAAACAGCGAGTACGGAAGCGGAGACTACGGAGAGTGAAGCTTCGGAGAGCACCGAGGCGGAATCCCCGAGCGAATCGGAAGAAGCGAATACAGAGGAGACGGAAGCGCAGGAGACTGAAACACAGGAGACGGAATTTCCGGAAAGCTCGTCTGGGGAGACGGGCTCCGTCGAGGAGACAACCGCCGCCGGGGAAACCCTGTCCGTTCCCTTGCGGGCGCCGGACGCGGTCATCGATACCACAACGACGCTTTATACCTACGACAAAATGCAGGAGGATCTGCACTATCTCGCGGCGGTTTACCCGGAGCTTATTTCTCTGCATTCCGCGGGAACGACGGAGGACGGCAGGGATCTTACTTATGTGATTTTCGGAAATCCGGAGGCGCCCCGTCAGATCTATATCTGCGCCGGCACCCATGCTCGCGAGTATATGACGCCGCAGCTCGTGATGCGCCAGCTTGCCTTTTACTGTACGGACTACGAAACCGGCAGCTACAACGGCGTGCCGTTTACGGAGATTTTCCAAAACACCTGCTTCTATGTCGAGCCGATGGTCAATCCGGACGGCATTACGATCTCGCAGCTTGGAGAAGCCGGCCTGAACCGGGCGGATCTTCGTGAAAACCTGAGAAGGATTTTTGAATCGGATCTCGCGTTCGGAACGGCGGAATCAGCCGATTATGCCGCGTATCTGGTGCGCTGGAAGGCGAACGCGCTCGGTGTTGACATCAACCGGAATTACTCTCCGGGCTGGGAGAGCGTGGCGGACCGCAGCGCCCCCTCCAGCACCTTCTACAAGGGAAGCGCGCCGGGCTCGGAAAAGGAAACGCAGGCGCAGATGGCCATTGTCGAAAGCATGTCGAATCCGCTGATGGCCGTCAGCTACCATTCCTACGGGGATCTCGTGTACTGGCAGTACGGGCAGGGAGAACCGCTGTGGTCGGAAAACCAGGCGCTGGCGCAGAATATTTCGAATATGACCGGCCAGTATCTCGCGGGCTATTCCAATGAAGCCGGGTTCTCCAACTGGTGCATCATCGAGAAGGGCCTGAAGTCCGTGACGGTGGAGACGGGCACGGTTCCTGCGCCGCTTCCGATCGAGCAGTTCCCGGAACTGTGGCAGGAACATCAGTATATCTGGGCGATGCTCGCGACGGTGTACTGACACAGCGACAATAATTCAAAATCATATCATCTCAAATCAGCCGCTCCGGAATTCTCCCGGAAGCGGCTTTTTCTATGAATTTCCTGTGAAATCAGGCCCTGCGTGTTGCAGGATTCCCCGCGGCTGTGGTATACTGTATTGTCAAACGCATCGGAAAGGAAGAAAACCATGAAGCGCGCTGTTTTACAGAGCTTATTGCATAGAATCATGAAAAAGAGCGGATCAGGGGTTCTCGGCCTTCTCCTTATCGCAGGGCTTCTGCTGTCCGGCTGCAGGGGAAGCGAAGGACCGGGGACGGAAACGGCGGCTCCTTCTTCGGCGGAAGCGACGTCTTCTATACAGGAAGAGAGTACGGAAAAGAGCAGCGAAACGGAACCGCAGGAAGCCTCTACGGAAAAAACGGAGGAAGAGACGAAACAGGCGCTTCCGGAAGCTGATCCGGAAGCGGTTCTTTCCGCCTGGCAGGCTTATTATGACATTCTGCTGGAGAAGGAAGAAGAGATCCGGAGCTGGGAGCCGGACGAGGATTATACCGCTGAGGAAAGCGGCGTGTACCGGAATACCGCTTTCTGCGACATCGCATTCGATACGGCGCCGGAATTCCTGTATGTGGAAGCGTCTGAAAACGGCGGGACGGGCTGTCGGTTTCACATTGTCAGCATGAAGGAAGATGGGCCCGCGGAAGTATATGCATCCCCCGAGAACAGCGAGGAATGCGCCGACCGGCATTACTGCTTCTTTACGGTTTCGGGAGACCGGAGGCTTTATGAATACTGCAGCCCCGCGGACGGCGGCTTCCTTGAAGGCTGGTACTATTACGAAACGCAGGATGACGGCACGCTGGCAAGAAAGGAGCTGACGGTCGCAGGAGAGGAGGCTTACTTCTATCAGGGGCAGGAATGCCCGGAAGAAAGCTATCGTGAACTTACGGGAATGCTGCTTTCCGGCATGGAGAACGTCCTGTTTTATCAGCCGTTAAGCATTTTTCGAAGCGATCTTGACGGGGCGTCTTCCGCGGTTACGGACTTCGGCATGAACGCGGACGAAGCGGTTTCTTTCCTGAAAGGCGAACTGTATACTGGGCCGGAGACGAACGAATACCCGGATGTACTCATGGATTTTGTCCGGCAGGAGCGCTATCTTGAGGCGGGGCAGGAGTACTATACGGACGCGGGAGCAGCTGAAATTACCTTCGGCCTTTATGATTTCAACGGGGACGCCTATCCGGAGCTCCTGATTTCGAACGGCAGCCCGAATCTGACGCAGCGCGTTCTTCATGTGTACGGCTTCTCGGATGCGGCGTTTCATTATCTTGGCGACGCCGGATTCCGGGAGTGCAATCTGTACACCGCTCCGGGAAGCGCCTACCGCGGCGTGTTCTGTACGGGCGGCGATTCCGGATTTATCATGGATTTCTATTACGAACTGCAGGAAGACGGAAGCATCCGCTCTGAAATGGTGGCAAGCTATGAGGACACCAGCTTTAAAGTGGAGTCCCACGATGAACAGCGGGTCACACAGGACCTCGCCCTGTACGAAGCCTGGGCAAACGCGCGGCCTCTCGAAGGGAGAGAGGCAAGCTATATTCCGATGATGACCGAGGAAGAGCTGGTGCAGGCGCTTCCCGGGATTTTGCAGAACGCCGGGAGCGGAGAATAAGAGCGCCCTCAGAGCATGAGTAAAGAACAGGAGTACTGGATGAAGGATACGAATTACCGGCTGCTGAATTCGCAGCTTTCGGCACTGATGGAAGAAGAAGCGCATTATGTTCCGCTTCTTGCGAATGCGTCCGCGCTGATCTATGAAAGCATGGATCGGCTGAACTGGGCCGGTTTTTATCTGATGCAGGATGAGAACACTTTAGTGCTCGGGCCGTTTCAGGGAAAAACAGCATGCATTCATATCCCGGTCGGGAAAGGCGTCTGCGGCACGGCGGTTCAGGAAAACCGAACCCAGCTCGTCCGGAACGTGCATGATTTCCCGGGACATATTGCCTGTGACTCGGCGAGTCTTTCGGAAATTGTCGTGCCGATTCACGGCGCCGACGGCCGGATTCTCGGGGTTCTGGATATCGACAGTCCGATGGAGGCCCGATTCAGCGAAGAAGACCGGGAAGGGCTGGAAGCCTTCGTGCGCACACTTGAGAAGGGAATTGTTTTTTAATGCTTCAGGTTGTTGACATCAGTAAAGAATATAAAACAGGCACACTGGTCCAGCGGGCGCTGGACCATGTCTCGCTTTCCCTCCGGGATAATGAATTCGTGGCGATCCTCGGGCCGTCCGGTTCCGGCAAGACCACGCTCCTGAATATCATCGGCGGTCTCGACCGCTATGACTCCGGAGACCTCATTATTAACAATGTTTCCACGAAGAAATATAAGGACCGGGACTGGGATTCGTACCGCAATCATACCATCGGATTTGTCTTCCAGAGCTACAACCTGATCCCGCACCAGAGCATTCTGGCCAATGTGGAGCTGGCGCTGACGATCAGCGGCATTTCCGGCTCCGAGCGCAGGGAGCGCGCGAAGGACGCACTGGAGAAGGTGGGCCTGAAGGAGCATATTCATAAAAAGCCGAACCAGCTTTCCGGCGGCCAGATGCAGCGCGTCGCCATCGCTCGTGCGCTGGTGAACGATCCGGACATTCTTCTTGCGGACGAACCGACCGGCGCCCTGGACAGCGACACGAGCGTTCAGGTCATGGATCTTTTAAAGGAGGTCGCGGAAGACCGCCTCGTCGTCATGGTCACGCATAACCCGGAGCTTGCGGAGCAGTACGCGACGCGGATTGTGCGCCTGAAGGATGGACAAATCATTGACGACAGCGATCCCTTCGTACCGGAAAACGGTCCGGAGGAAGCGGTGCACCGGAATCTCGGCCGCGCGAGAATGAATTTCTTCACGGCTCTTTCCTTAAGCTTCAATAACCTTCGCACCAAGTTTACGCGGACCATCCTGATCGCCTTCGCCGGGTCGATCGGCATCATCGGCATAGCGCTGATCATGTCGCTTTCGAACGGCGTTAATCTCTATATCAAAAATGTGGAAGAGGAAACCCTGAAGGAATACCCGCTCTCCATTACGGGCTTCAGTTTTGACATGTCCAGTCTTGTGGACCGCAAGCAGGATGAGGAGGAAAGCGTCAAGCCGGAGGAACCGGAGGTGCGGGAAGTCCGGGAAATGCAGATTGTTTCCACACTGTTTTCGACGCTGACGACCAATGACCTGGTGTCGCTGAAGAAATTCCTGGACAGCAGGGACAGCCATGTGCTCGACTATGCCAATGCCGTCGAATACAGCTACAGCATAACGCCGCTGATCTACATTGAGAAGGAACAGGGCTTCCGGCAGGTGAATCCTGACACGCTGATGTCTTCGATGGGCTATTCCTATTCAACCAGCGGCCTGGCCTCCATGTTCAGCTCCATGGGCTCGACGGATGTGTTCCACGCGATGCCGGAGGCGGAGGAGCTGTACCTTACCCAGTACGATGTGAAGGCGGGACGCTGGCCTGAAAACTATAATGAATGCGTCCTGGTGCTGACGTCCTACGGCAGCATTACGGATGTTGCGCTTTATGACCTGAATAAAAAGGACTCTACCGAACTTGATACGATGATCGCGGACTTCCTGGCCGGGAAAAACGTGGACATCGCGCTGTCGTCCGGGACCTACAAATACGAGGATTTCCTTGGAATTCAGTTCAAGCTCGTCCTGCCCTCGGACTGCTTCAGCTACGACAGCGAGTATAAGGTCTTTACCGACAAACGGGAGGACAAGGCCTTTATGGATCAGCTGATCGCGGGCAGCGAGGATCTGACCATTGTCGGCGTCGTTCAGCCGAAGGAAGACGCGAGCGTGGCCATGCTCCAGTACGGCGTGAATTACCCGGCGAGCCTGACCTACCACTGCATTGAAAGGGCGCTTGAAAGCGATATCGTGAAGGCGCAGATGCGGGACCCGGAGACCGATGTGATCACGGGAAAGGCCTTCGGCGATACGGAGCGGAATTCTCTGGATATGCAGTCGCTGTTTACAGTGGATGAGGAAGCCTTCAAGGATGCGTTCAGCTTTGATACGGACAGCATCGACTTTGACTTTTCAAGCGCGTTCTCCGGACTGGACTTTTCGGATCTGCTGTCCCAGGAGGATCTGCAGCTGTCGATTCCGAATCTGGACATTGCGGCGCTCTTTTCGACGGTTCAGGTGAATATTTCCCCGGAAAGCATGCAGAACCTGTTTTCCGAGCTTCTGGACGCGTATTCCGCCTATTCCGAAGCGGATCCCTCCACCAGCTGGTCCCGGCTTCCGGATGCGCTTTCCGAGTATCTCGCGTCGGAGGAAGCGGTGAATGTCATCTCCGCGGCTGTCACGGAAATGGCGCAGAACTTTGCATCCGCGGCGATTACCGAGGATGAAATCCGAAGCTTTGCCGGGAAAATTCTGGTCGGGTATCAGGATTATCTTTCGGCGAATGAACTGACTGACCCGGAACACGCCGGTGATTATATTGACGAGTATCTGCTTTCGGAAGAGGGGACGGCAATCATTCAGGAGGCGGTAGCCGGCCTGATAGAGAAGATGGCCGAAATCTCCGTACCGCCCGAACAGGTGCAGGCGCTCAGCGAGACGCTGCTGTCCGGCTATGAAACTTATGCGGAGGAGAACGACGCGCCGATGCTTTCCAAAATTCAGGAATCCTTTGAAGGCTTCCTCGGAACGGAGCAGGCCTCGACCATTATCCGGGGCGCGGCCGAGCAGGCCGTGGACACCTCCGGGCTGCAGGCGGCGCTTTCACAGGCAGTCGGCGGATTTGTGGGGCAAATGACCGCGCAGGTCACATCCCTCATGACCACCGCGATGACGCGTGTGGCAGAGCAGATGACGGCGGAAATGCCGAAGATGATGGAAGAAATGATGGGCAAGATGCAGGATGCCTTCCAGTTCGACGAGGAAGCCTTCAGCAAAGCGATCAGCATGAATTTCAGCGAGGAGGAGCTTCGGGAGCTGATGAGCTCTCTGATGAACTCGGAGGCCTCCAATTACAGCTCGAATCTTTCCAAATTCGGCTATGTATCGGTCGACGAGCCGAGTTCCATCAATATCTACCCCATCGACTTTGAAAGTAAGGCTGCGATCAAGGAGATTCTGGACCGCTATAATCAGGATATGGAAGAGGCGGGAGAAGATGAGAAGACCATTGCCTATACGGATCTCGTGGGCACGCTGATGAGCTCGGTGACGGACATCATCAATGCCATCAGCTATGTCCTGATCGCGTTTGTGGCAATTTCACTGATTGTCAGCTCCATTATGATTGGGGTAATTACCTATATCAGCGTGCTGGAGCGCAAGAAGGAGATCGGTATTCTGCGTGCGATCGGAGCCTCGAAGCACAATATCTCCGAGGTCTTCAACGCGGAAACCGTCATCATTGGCGTTCTGGCCGGACTTCTCGGCGTTGTTGTGACGGAGCTGATCCTGATCCCTGCCAATATTATTCTGAGAAACCTGACGGGACAGGATATCCGGGCGGTGCTCCCGATGCAGTCCGGGGCCTTCCTTGTACTGCTCAGCACCGGTCTTACGATGCTCGGCGGGCTGATTCCGTCGAAGAAAGCATCGCGTTCCGACCCGGTCACCGCGCTTCGGACAGAGTAAACATTCCGCAGACGGCGGGACTTGACGAGCGGCGGATATATTCTTTGTATTCCTCCGAACTCAGGTACAGCTTTTCGCCCCAGGAGGAAATTTCAAATAAAACCGGTTTTTTAATGTCTTCGTAGCGGCAGATGCCGGTGAGCATGACGAAGTGGCCGTAGACATTGCGGTGTGCAAGCTGAAGCTTTCCTTCCGCGTTCATACGGTAGAAATTGACCCCTTTTTTGCCTGGGGAAAGCACGTGCGGACCGATAATCAGGAGGCAGGGATAGCCGCGGCGTATGGATTCCTCTGCCAGCTGAAGGCGCTTTTTGGCGTTGTTCTGCCAGAGAAACCGGATACGCTCACTGCTGCCGACGGATGCCAGAAAATGATTGACGTAGGCGGCCATTTCAAAGGAAAAAGATCCGAGCTTCGGCAGGATCGGATACCCGTGCCGGCTGATATAGCGAAGAAAATCCATGTATTCCGCTTTTTCCAGAATATAGTCTCCGCCGTTCAGAAAAGAGGGCGGGCAGTTTTTCGGCACCCGCCGGTTTTTCATGCAGTACCAGAGCATGAAATCACAGACGGCTACCAGTCCGCAGCCGCCCTGATGCAGCGTCCGTTCCGAAAAGCCTTCTTTCTTCGAAAACCACATCTGGTTTCCGCCGAAGGAAAGACGGTTTCCGTCTCTCACGCGGATATAGGGATCCAGTGAAATGATTGTTCGACTTGCCATATTGTTCAGTTTTTGTTTCTGCCGAAGCTGAAGAAATTCTTGATTCCTTCAGAGGTTTTTTCCAGAGATTCGGCAGTTTTATTCAGCGATTCGATGAGATCATTCAGCTGGTCGATATCCATATCGCCGAGATTACTCGCGGCAAGCTCCAGCGCGGCAATGGTCTTGTTCAGCTCCTCGATATCCACTTCTCCGAGATTGGCGGCGGCGCCTTCGAGCGCGGTCACGGAATCGTTCAGCTGGTCCGTGTCGACCTTCTGAAGGGAATTGGCCGCTCCGGTGAGCGCGATGACGGCCTCATTGATTTCGTCCGTATTGATGGAATCGACGCTGGCCTGAATCGTCTGAACCGCCTTCTCGATCTGCTGGTATTCCCTGAAAATAAAGAACCCGACGGCAATGATGCCGAGGAGGAAGAGCATGACCACTGCCGTGCGCAGACGATCGGTGCGAAGCTGCTTCTTCTGCGCCTTCAGAAGCTCGCGGATCAGCTCGTTTCCCTGACGGATTGATTCTGCGGTTTCCATCGCAGCGGAATCCGACGGGACCGTTGCGCTTTCCGGCTCCGCAGGTGTTTCATTTTCCTGAACTTCGGGATTTGATGATTCTTCTTTCACATCCTCTGCTGCGGAAGCTTCCGCGGCTTCATTTTTTTCATATTCTTCTGACATAAAAATCTCCTTCCGACAAAGAGAAATGCCGAGCATTTCAAATAAAGGTGCCGATTGGTTTCTTTGCTTTAAGTATATCGCGAAGAAATCTGCCTGTAAAGCTTTTTTTCAGACTTCCTGATCCCTGAAGCACGAGGTAATTTCCTGAAAAAGGTCTTAACATATATCGTAAAATGATAAATCAATGTTGACAATCAATAGTGTGTCTGCTATACTACCTTAGGCGGCTCCAGGATATGCCGCTATACACTGATCGACGCAGCAGACAGGAGGATTGATCTGATGTCACAGAAAAATCTTGCCAGATGGATTAAGGCAGTGATTGCAGGCCTTGTCGTGCTTGCCCTTGTTTTCTACGGCATTCTGGTTCCGTTCCTTGGAAAGGAATTCGCAAAAAGCGCCCCGGAACTCCGGGACGCGTACATTCCGTGGCTGATTTTCGCATGGCTGACGGCTGTTCCGTGCTTTGCAGCAGCGGTATTCGGCTGGAAGGTAGCGGCCAATATCGAGAAGGATCATTCGTTCAGTCTGGAAAATGCGGTTCTTCTGAAACGGATTGCGCTGCTCGCGGTGATTGACAGCGCGCTCGTTTTTATCGGGGACGTCCTGTTCTTCTTCCTCGGCATGAACCATCCGTCCGTCGTCATCGCCCTGCTGTTTGTCGTTTTCCTCGGTGTGGCCGTCTCTGTTGCCTTTGCAGCGCTCTCACACCTCGTAAAAAAAGCCGCTGATCTTCAGCAGCAGAGCGATCTTACGATCTGAGGGAGGGGAAAATGGAGATGAATTTCAATCCGGAAAGCCGCGAGATTCCCGAAGAGGAGATCGGCGAAATTGTTTTTAATATTGACGTAATGCTGGCGGTTCGAAAAATGAGTGTTTCGGAGCTTGCGGAGAAGGTCGGAATCACACTGGCCAATATGTCAATCCTGAAGACCGGGAAAGCGAAGGCGGTGAAGGTATCCACGCTTTCCAGAATCTGTGAAGCCCTGGACTGTCAGCCCGGCGATATTCTGGAATATAGGAAAAAGGGCGCCCGCGCCCGGTACATGGAGAACAGAAACCGTTTCATTTATAGCGATGCGGAGCCCTCTGCTTCACGCAGCCAGGCAGCAGACGAAGAGTAAGAGACGAGGAGGAGAGCGATGAGAGCAATTGTAACCGTGATCGGACGTGACCGCGTGGGCATTATTCACCAGGTGTCCGGGATTCTCGCGGATAACCAGGTCAATATTCTGGATATCAGCCAGACGATTATGCAGGAGTATTTTACAATGATAATGCTTGTGGACACCGCGATGTGTCCCGTGAGCTTTTCAGAGATGGCGGAAGTCCTGGAAAAAGCCGGATCGGAAAGCGGGCTGTCCATTCACATTCAGCGTGAAGACAGCTTTGAAGCCATGCATCGGATTTGAGGTGCTTCATGATCAGCAGAAATGAAATCCTTTCCACGATTCAAATGATCGACCAGCAGCACCTCGATGTCCGGACGATTACCATGGGCATTTCCCTTTTGTCCTGTGCGGACCCGGATGCGAAACGCGCGTGCGCGAAGATATACGATAAAATCACGCATTACGCGGAGAATCTGGTGCGCTGCGGAGAAGAAATCGAGGCGGAATTCGGCATACCGATTGTCAATAAACGAATTTCCGTCACGCCGATTGCGCTTGTAGCCGCAGCCTCCGAAACGGACAGCTATGTCTGCTTTGCGGAGGCACTGGACCGCGCAGCCAAAACCTGCGGCGTGAATTTTATCGGCGGTTTTTCTGCGCTCGTGCAGAAGGGCATGACAAAGGCCGACGAAATCCTGATCCGTTCCATTCCGGAAGCCCTTTCCGCTACTGACATCGTATGTTCCTCAGTTAATGTCGGATCGACAAAGGCCGGCATCAATATGGACGCCGTCCGCATGATGGGCAGCGTGATCAAGGAAACCGCGGAGAAAACAGCGGACCGCGAGGGTATCGGATGCGCGAAGCTCGTGGTTTTCTGCAATGCCGTAGAGGACAATCCTTTTATGGCCGGCGCCTTTCACGGGGCCGGTGAAGCAGAGAAGGTCATCAACGTCGGAGTCTCTGGCCCGGGCGTCGTCTATCACGCCCTCCAGGATGTCAAGGGGGCTCCTTTCGACGTCGTCGCGGAAACGGTGAAGAAGACCGCCTTCCGCGTCACGCGGATGGGACAGCTTGTCGCTCAGGAAGCCTCCCGCAGGCTGCAGACGGAATTCGGAATTGTGGATCTTTCACTCGCACCCACCCCGGCAGTCGGGGATTCGGTGGCCAGAATTCTGGAGGAAATGGGACTGGAAACCTGCGGAACCCACGGAACGACCGCGGCGCTGGCTCTGCTCAACGATGCCGTCAAGAAGGGCGGCCTGATGGCAAGCTCATCCGTCGGCGGCCTGTCCGGCGCTTTTATTCCTGTGTCAGAGGACGAGGGAATGATTGCTGCAGCAGAGTCCGGCACGTTGACGATGGACAAACTGGAAGCCATGACCTGCGTCTGCTCCGTCGGACTGGACATGATCGCCATACCGGGAGATACGCCGGCCTCGACGATTTCCGCCATTATAGCCGACGAAGCCGCCATCGGAATGATCAATTCCAAGACGACCGCCGTCCGCCTGCTTCCCGTACCGGGGAAGAAGATCGGGGACCGCATCGAAATGGGCGGCCTTCTCGGCTCCGCACCGGTCATGCCGGTCCATCCGGAATCCAGCGAGCTCTTTATCGCCCGGGGCGGCCGGATCCCTGCGCCGGTCCAAAGCCTGAAGAATTAAGACTTGCATTTGGAAAGAAGATATGTTATACTACACATTGTGCTGAGAAAAACGGAGTTTCCTTTTTCTAAAAGACATGCGGCAGGTCTGCTGCAGAAAAGCTTCACTCAACACAATAAGGAGCCATAGCTCAGCCGGGATGAGCGTTCGCCTCACACGCGAGAGGTCATGGGTTCGATCCCCATTGGCTCCACGAA
>CAMPAR010000026.1 GCA_946632055.1 uncultured Lachnospiraceae bacterium | reverse complement strand
AAGCCGCCGTAATCAGGACGCGGTTTCTGATCTTCCGTTTCCGGGCTTTCATCCAGCCTTCTTCCTTTTCCTCCCCGATCCAGTCCTTCAGCTGTTTTCCGCTGCGGATCAGGATTCCTCTGGAGCCGGGGACATAATACTCGTTGACAGCGCCCGTCACCACGGTTTCCCATTTGCTGCCGTCGTCCAGAAGAAACTCCAGCCGGTACCGTTCTCCGCTGGCCGGAACGGCAAGGGGCGCTCCGCCTCTGTCCTTTCCGTAAAGAGGACTGCCGAGCGGATTGACAATCTGTGACAGTTCGACCGAAAGGAGCGTTGCATGGTTTTTTGTCAGTTTACTCATCTCATTACCCTCCGTTTCAATGATGAACAATTCCGTCACCTCGTTGATGTTTCATATTGTAGCACGGCGCAACGCTGTTGTACACAACTGAAGTGTATCAGAAACGGAGCTTAATCATGCTTTTGCAGCGAATTATGAGCCGCTATTTTGCCCTGCGTCCTCAGATACCTGTTTTTCCAGGGCGTCAAAGCAGCCGAGGAAACGCAGTTCCCGAATGGCTTCGGCCTTTCGGATCTGTTTTTCCGTGATCCCCTTTTCGTTTGTCACTTCGATGAGATAATGATAGACGCCAAGCGCGCTTCCCTCCGGCCGGTCGTGAATCGTCACAAATTCGAGGCCGGCGCGGTTCAGCTCCACGATAATGTCATCAATCCTGTTTGCTTCGCAGTCCGCAATAAAAACCGCACGGGTTTTTCCGGCTTCGGCTGCGCGCGCGGCGGAAAGCACATAGAAGCGGGTTTTATTGGTGTCCGTGATCTGGACGTTCTCGGCAAGAACGGAAAGTCCGTAGAGCTTTGCGGCTCCGGGCGCAGCGACCGCCGCGATCGTCGGATCCCCGGTCTCCGCTACGAAGCTCGCCGCCGCTGCGGTGCTCGCCATCTCCTCCTCCGCGGCATCCGGGAGATGCTCCTTCCGCCAATCGCGGCTCTGCGTAAGCCCCTGCGCATGGGAGCAGACCGTCCGGATCTCCTCAAGAGAAGCGCCGGGAAGTCCCATCAGGGTCTGGTTGATCGGCAGAATCACTTCGCCGACGACAAAGACGTTCTCTTCCGCAATCAGCGCGTCCACATAATTCGTGACAGCGCCGCCGAGAGTGTTTTCCTGCGGGATGACCGCGTAATCCGAAAGGCCGTCCACAACATCGGAAATGGCTTCCGGCACGGTCGCCTTCGGGAGAAGCTCCGCGGATTCCGGGAAGAAAAACTGCGCGGCCTCCTCCGTATAAGTGCCCTCCGGCCCAAGATAGCTCACCCGGGCGTTTTCCGCGATCGGGGTGCTTTCGCTTCCCTGGGAAGCGCCGTTATCCTTCACTCCGCAGCCGGAAAAAAGCGCCGTAAGAAGAACAATGCCAAGTATCAGTACCGTTATTTTTCTGCCTCTTTTCACGATGCCGTCCTCTCTTTTGTCAGTGATGCCAGGCAATACGGCGGGCCGCTTCATGCACTTCGCCGGTCAGCCAGTCGCAGTCGTTTGTTATCCAGTCCATAATTTCCAGCTGGCGGGTTTCCCAATTGACGGTTCCCTGATGCTCCTCCGGCGTTTCCGGTTTTTCCATCGTAACGTCAATTTCGTTATATCCGAAGATATAGTTTCCGTCGCTCCAGATGCTGAAATTACTGTCCGGTCCCGGATCGACGCGGTCTCCTCTTGAAAGGACCCGCGCGTCATGACGCCTTTTGTACTCTTCTGCACACCCGGGCTTCAGTTTCGTCATGAATACGCGGTGGCGGATCAGCTCCTTATTTTCCCGTACCACGCCGAAATTGTGATACATGAGACGCATGCCTTCGCCGGGGCGGGAAAGCCAGTCGAGCGAGTCGTCAAAGGCCGAAATAAGCCCGGAAAGCTTTTCCGTAGACGGATCTTCTTCGCTTTCCTCCGCATAGCCGAATACGAGGTCTGCAGCCGTCCAGAGACTGAAATTCCGAAGTCCTCCCTGATCCAGGAAGTCCGTGATTTCCCTCCAGGAAGCGCCGAGCGCCTGCCGGAAAGCCGCTTCCTTTCCTGCCCTGATCTTCGCCGCAAAAGCATGTCTTTTCATCGTCTGTCCTCCCGCATCTACACGATATCCCGGAAAACCGCCAGCTCGTCATTCAGCTCTATCCGGTAGTCCTTCTTCGGAATCGAGGTGATTCCGTCGTGCTTCAGAAGCATAATCCGAAGCCCCGTCTCCTTCTCCACTTCCTCCGCCGTCTTCCCGATCCAGCGGCTGTCCACGTCGATCAGCACCGTTTTCAGATCAAAATTGATCATCGTGGAATCCTTCACCATTTCCGAATAGTTTTCCACAAATCCGGCGGAAATAATACCGGTGGGGATCGCGACCACCATCACGCCGAGGAAGGAAATGATAATCGCCATGGCTTTTCCGAGGATGGTCACCGGATAGATATCGCCGTAACCGACGGTCAGAAGCGCGGAAACGCTCCACCAGATGCCGGAAAGCGCATTCCGGAAGGCCTCCGGCTGCGCCTCATGCTCGGCGCTGTACATGCAGATCGAGGAGGCGAGAATCAGTACGATGATGATGAAAAGCGAGGTGATCAGCTGGTTGCGCTTTTCATACAGAACGCTTTTGATCACGGAGAAGGAATCATAATGCGAGTTGATGCGGAACAGGTGGAAAATACGTACCACCCGGAGCATTCGGAAGACAACGAAGCCGCTCAGGAAGAAGAACGGAAGGATCGTGAGAAGGTCCACAATTCCGTCATAGGACAGCAGGAACCTTAAGATCGCCCGGCTCTTTTTCTTCTCCGGATACAGATAGTCCGCCGACCAGATGCGAAGCGCATACTCCACGCAGAAGACCCCGATGGTCAGGTATTCCAGAATATTAAGCGCCGTCATGACAGGCGCCGGGAAATCAAAAGTCTCCAGAAACATCACCAGAATATTTGTAATGATGATTGATACGATAAAATAGTCAAAGGCACGGCTCACCGTATCTTCCCGGTTGCCGATCTGAATAATATCGAATATCCGTTTTTTGATCCTTTTCTGATTCATTCCCTGTTTTCCCTGCCCTGTAGAAACTGTTTTCATTCTACCACAGCCTTCCCTATGCTTCAAGCAGATTTCCGCGGACAAAATCGCTGTTTTTCCGCCGGTTTGTTGGACATCTGTTGGACAGCATCGCTTATGATTCAGAAAGAGGATTCCATAAAAGTTGATGTTGCGGAAGCGCTGATGGATCTGAAAAAGGTCGCTCCTCTGAAGCCCGCGAAGGACATCACCGGACCGACATTCACCATAAATTAACAAGGAGGACAATTCCATGACAGATACGATCCCGATGAAGGCCGTCCCCGGGTATTTTAATTCGAAGCCCGGCATTCAGGTCGGAACGAAACTCGAAGGACCGGTCATCCGCGAAAACGGACGGCTGAAATTTGACGAAAAAGGCATCGACTTCCTGAAGCAGATCGGCGTCGAGTGGGTCATGCTCGGCGGACACCAGGTGCCGGAGCACACGGCGGAATGTTACGAAGAGCTGAAGGATGAGCTTCTGAAGCGCGGTCTTAAAATCTACCGGATCGCGAACGACGCCCTGCACAACATGCCCTCCGTCACGCTCGGCCTGCCGGACCGCGACGAATATGTGGAGCGCTATCTGCAGTATATCCGGGATCTCGGAAAAGCCGGCATTCATTACGCGACCTACGCGCACATGGGGAACGGCATCTGGCGAGGCGATTTCCGGCGCGAGGTGCGCGGAAACGCCACCGCAGGCGGCCTGGATCTTGAGGCGCCGAGCCACACCATCGCCTTCGGCGACTTCCATTGGCCGCTCTCTCACGGCCGGGAGTACACGGAAGAAGAGCTGTGGGAGAACTACGAGTATTTCATCCGGAAGGTCGTGCCGGTGGCGGAGGAAAGTAAGGTTTATATCGGCATCCATCCGGACGATCCGCCGGTCTATACGATGGCCGGCGTCCCCCGCTGCATTTTCGGAAACTTTGAGGGCTATAAGCGCGCGCTCGAATTCGCCGCAAGCCCGAATATCGGATGCTGCCTCTGTGTGGGCTGCTGGCTCGAGGGCGGCAAAAAGATGGGCGCAACCGTGGAGGAATTCATCCGCTGGCTTGCGGAAAGGAAGCTTCTCTTCAAGCTTCACATGCGGAATGTCACCGCGCCTCTCGATGCTCCGGGCGGCTTCAACGAAACCTTCCCGGATGCCGGTTACTACAACCTGATCCGCGTCATGAAAGTGCTGAAGGAGGTCGGCTTCGACGGCTGCATCATGAACGACCACCTGATCGACATGGTCGGCGGACACTATGCCTGCGAGGCCTATTTCACCGCCTACTTGAAAGGCGTCTGCGACGCAGTGCAGGACTGAACCGTTAAAAGGCATACCAGGCAAAAGCGCCGCCCGGGAACTTTCCGGACGGCGCATTTTATATGGTGTTTTGGTCTTCCGTCTTACAGAGACTTCGGTCCCGGCGTGTAGGGGGTCTCCAGATGGACCTTCACTCCGCGGCGGGAATCATTCAGATACCGGATGACTTCCTCAAACACATCGTTGTAGTCGCCGTAGATGCCGCCGACATGATGGATGAAGGGACCGAACATCAGCTTCTCTTCCCAGCGCTTCCACGAGGGCTCGACCTCCACCCAGACGTAGGTCGCAGTGGTATCCGGGCCGGTAATCGCAGAAGGGACTGAAGATCGCGTCGATCTCCGCTTTCTTTTTCACGAGCTTTATAAAGTTGAGTTCATTCTACCGCATAATTCTGAAAGGTCAAGTGGGATTTTTCAGGCATTTTTACCCTTTTCTCAAAGTTCCGATTTGCCATATTGCATTTTCGGCATTTTGATGTATAATGTATATGGACAAAGTTGGATTTCGTCCGGCTGTGCTGTTTTCGGACGATACAAAATACAAAGAAAGAGGTGCACTCCAATGGCTGCTATTGATTTTGCAAAATACGGCATCGAAAATGTCGGCAAGGTCTACTACAATCCCTCCTATGAAGATCTTTTCAAGGATGAGCTGAATCCGGAACTGGAAGGCTTCGACAAAGGTCAGCTGACCGAGCTTGGCGCGGTCAACGTCATGACCGGCATCTACACCGGCCGTTCTCCCAAAGATAAATTCATCGTCATGGACGAGAATTCCAAGGATACCGTTTGGTGGACCACGCCTGAGTACCCGAACGACAACCATGTAGCTTCTCAGGAAGCCTGGGCTGCCTGCAAGGAAATCGCGCTGAAGCAGCTCTCCGGCAAGGATCTGTATGTGGTCGACGCTTTCTGCGGCGCCAACAAGGATACCCGCATGGCGGTCCGTTTCTTCATGGAAGTCGCCTGGCAGGCTCATTTCGTGCGCAACATGTTCATCAAGCCCACGGAAGAAGAGCTTCAGGACTTTGAGCCCGACTTCACCGTATATTGCGCATCCAAGGCAAAAGTTGAGAACTACAAGGAACTCGGTCTGAACTCCGAGACCGCCGTCCTCTTCGACACCACCCGCCGCGAGCAGGTTATCCTGAACACCTGGTACGGCGGCGAGATGAAGAAGGGCATGTTCTCGATGATGAACTACTACCTTCCCTTAAAGGGCATTGCTTCCATGCACTGCTCCGCAAACACCGATATGAACGGCGAGCATACCGCCATCTTCTTCGGCCTCTCCGGCACCGGCAAGACCACACTCTCGACGGATCCGAAGAGACTGCTGATCGGCGATGACGAACACGGCTGGGATGACAACGGCGTCTTCAACTTCGAAGGCGGCTGCTATGCTAAGGTCATCAATCTGGATAAGGAATCCGAGCCGGACATCTACAACGCGATCCGCCGCGATGCACTCCTGGAGAATGTTACGGTTGACGAAAACGGCAAGATTGACTTTGCCGACAAGTCCGTCACCGAGAACACCCGTGTATCTTACCCGATCGATCATATTGAGAATATCGTGCAGAAGGTTCGTCCGATCTCCGCTGGTCCGGACGCCGACAATGTCATCTTCCTTTCCGCTGATGCCTTCGGCGTACTGCCTCCGGTTTCGATCCTGACCCCCGAGCAGACGAAATACTACTTCCTGTCCGGCTTCACCGCGAAGCTTGCGGGTACCGAGCGCGGCATCACCGAGCCCACCCCGACCTTCTCGGCCTGCTTCGGCCAGGCGTTCCTGGAGCTGCATCCGACGAAGTACGCGGAAGAGCTCGTGAAGAAGATGGAAAAGGTCGGCGCCAAGGCTTACCTTGTCAACACCGGCTGGAACGGAACCGGCAAGCGTATCTCCATCAAGGATACCCGCGGCATCATCGACGCGATCCTGAACGGCGCGATCAAGAGCGCTCCCACGAAGACGATTCCGTACTTCAACTTTGAAGTTCCGACCGAGCTTGAAGGCGTTGCAACCGAGATTCTCGATCCTCGCGATACCTACGCGGATCCGTCCGTCTGGGAAGAGAAGGCAAAGGATCTTGCTTCCCGCTTCCAGAAGAACTTCGTGAAGTATACCACGAACGAAGCCGGCAAGGCTCTGGTACCCGCCGGCCCGCAGCTGTAAAAAGCCATCGGCCTAAGAATAAACCCGCTCCGGAAAAATACCGGAGCGGGTTTTCTTTTTTATTTTTGATTCAGCACTTCGGCGGGCTTCTTCACGATGCCTTTCTTGATATCCTTTGCCTCCTGCAGGTCGCCGAGCCGGCGGGCCTTCGCCTCTTTTGCGCGCCGGGCGTTGATCTCTGCGGCTTCTTTCTCGTAGGGCTTGATGACCTTATTCGCACGCGCGACCTTCAGGGTTTCCTGTGCGGCAGCGATACGTTCCTTCGTATACTTCCCATAGTCCTCAAGCTTCTGTCCGTTCCCGAGCTTTCCGTTGAGATATTTCTCGGTCGCCTTCTCCAGCTTCTCGCTGAGCACGCGCATCTTCTCAAGGTCCTCCGGCGTCACAATCGCTTCCATGTCCAGGCGGTAATCCTTCTTCGCCTTCACCTTGGGCAGATTCGCAAGGCGGATGCGCTCCTGGAGCTGTTTCTGGAATTTCTCGTATTCCGCTGCTGCCTTCTCCATATCCCGGTAGTTTCTGGAGCTGTTGTACCAGTGCGTTTTCTTATCCAGAAGGTCCACTACATGATGGGCCTGATTCTTTGCTTTGATCTGTTCTGAAGTGAAGCTGCGGTTTTCCGCGCCGATCACGACCTTGCCCTGGATTCTTTTGTTCGTAAAATCATACTGCCGGCCCATATTTTTAACGGCAAAGCAGGCTTGTCCGAAGATATTATCCTTGTTTCCTCTGCGCTCTTCCCTTGTCACATGGTCCGGCGTAAAGCGGTTAAACTGATCATCCGGGACAATTCTGACCTTCTCGGGCACCAGCTTAAGCGGGGGAAGCTCTTCATCCTTTTTCGCGTTCTTGTCTTCGGGGTCATTCTTATCATAATATTCTTTGCCTGCGGTAAGCTCCTTCTGCAGGGTCGTGAGACGTCGGGCCGCCGCGGAAAGCTCCGAGCCGGAGAGGCCGTAGCCGCTGAGCGCGTACACGAGCTCCGAGGGCTTCATGTTCATGATCTTCTTATACATGGACTCGGACACAACGAGCATATCCTTCGGCGCTGCCAGACGCGATCTGTTTTTCGTCGTCGGCACCGCACGTCCGAAGGAACAGTCGTTATCGATGCCCTGTACTCCGATGAAATGCTGGTCTTCATCAAACTGGTAGAGCATGTTGCCTGGATGGCGGTCGACATTTCCGCAGATATAATCGAGCACCTGCAGGTCGGCAAGGGCTTTAAAACCCCTTCCGTCCGTATCTCTTAAGGAGTCCGAATCGATAAATGCGCACTCAGAACTCGGACGGTTATAGTCTAAGCCCTTTCCCTCCATCATAAAGGTGCCTTCGATTTCATTGCCGTTCTGGTCAGTCACCTTCATCGGACGGGAACGCGCGAGAAGATGCGGAACGCCGAGAATATCCGCAACTGCGCTCATCGCGGCATTGCGGTTGTCGGTCCGGGAATTGTCCGGGAGCGCACCGTTTCCGATATTGATGCCGATATTTCCGATATGGCCGGCAAGTTTAGCTGCAAACTCTGCCAGATTTCCGGCGCCGACCTCGTTGATCACGTCTTCTTTGGTGTATTTTTTTCCGTCATGGGAGGATACATGCGCAATATACTCTGCCAGCCGCTCAGCATCGATTTCCTTCATGCTTAAGCGCTCTTTGCCGTTCACAACTTCCTTTTTCTGAGTCCTGTTGAGCATATCCAGCAGCATGTCATTATTCTGGTTCGGAGCCAGGCCGTATTTCGCTCTCGCGCTGTCATAGAGATTTTCCAGAAGCTCCTTTCCCGTCTCCGTCGGCGTCTTTTTCGATAATTCATCACAGAGGTTCTTGATCTCCTGATACGAATTCACCTGCTTTTTGGGCGTGAAAAGGCCGGTGATGACTTTTCCGTTTTCATCCATGAAGGAGAGAACCTGGCGGGAACTCATATTCGCGCCCATGCGCTCCGGATCGGGCGTTCCCCGAAGGTCCACATTCAGCATCCGTACTTCCTCTTCGATCGTGTCCACGCTCTTCCTTTTGACCTCCGGGTCATACGCCGAAAACTGCGCGAAGCTCGCCGAAGAAAGCGCGGAAATCTTCCGGACAAGATCCTTGACTTCCGCTGTCTCGTCATTGCTTCCGAGAATGGCATCCGCCTTCTCGGCAATGTTCTTATGCATATCCATCAGGCTCTGTCTGTCCTTCGCGGTGACATAGGGAATCCGTCCGTACGCATCCGGCACGCGCAGACTTTCTGTATAAAAAAGCAGAGTGTTGATCGCAGCGACCAGGTTAACATGCTCCACACTGTCCCCGTGATTATTCTGCAGTGTATTTAAATACTCCTGAAGCTGGGTTGAATTCGCCATTTTCTTATAGTCCTCCTAATTGAGATGACACGATTATAGTCTCCTGTGTCCAACAGATGTCCAGCAAAATAAGCAAAACAATAAAAAACTTTTCAAAAAAACCAAGTCAGGACGCAAAGACGCACTTTCTTGTAAATACGCTTCTTAGGACTCTCCGTCCGGGAGTCCCTTAAGGATCATGTTTTTCCCTTAAAGCAGCTTGGCCGGGACTCAAAAAAGTCTTGACAAGTTAGCCGATACTTACTATAATAGGCTGGAGTTAGATAATTCTAACTATAATTAGAAAAGCTGCGGATTCCGGACACACAGGTACGGGACAGAAAAAGCAGCAAAGAAAGGAAGAGTATGATTCCGCTTAATTTTGCAACTGCCGGGGAAGAAAATATAATCAAAAAAGTCGGCGGTTCTCCCGAAGTAAAGCAGCATCTTGAAAATCTGGGCTTTGTTGCGGGAGGAACCGTCACGGTAATCAGTTCCATCGGCGGAAATGTCATCGTCAACGTAAAGGAATCGCGTGTCGCAATCAGCGAGAATCTCGCGTCCAAGGTGATGATCTGATCTTTTTTTGATGGCTGCAGGTTAGGCGCATCTAACGCCCGGCCTGTCGGACATATCTATTCATTTACAGGAGGAAATTATGAAAACGCTGAGACAGGCAAAAATCGGTGAAACCGTAAAAGTTGTCAAGCTCACCGGGGAAGGCGCGGTCAAGCGCCGGATCATGGACATGGGCATCACGAAAGGCGTCGAGGTGTACGTCCGCAAGGTCGCACCGCTCGGCGATCCCGTGGAAGTAACGGTCAGAGGCTACGAGCTCTCCATCCGGAAGGCTGACGCGGAAATGGTACTGGTCGAGTAATACAGTTCCGGCCGGTTTATACGGCCGATCAATCACTGCATAAAAGAAAAGAGGTAAAAGACAAAATGAGTATACGTATTGCCCTGGCAGGCAACCCGAACAGCGGTAAGACCACGCTTTTCAATGCGCTCACCGGCTCCAACCAGTTCGTCGGCAACTGGCCAGGCGTCACTGTGGAGAAGAAGGAAGGCTCCCTGAAAAAGCACGACGACGTGAAGATCACCGACCTTCCCGGCATCTATTCCCTCTCCCCCTACACCCTGGAGGAAGTGGTCGCCCGGAACTACCTGATGGAGGAGCGCCCGGAAGCGATCCTGAACATCGTGGACGCGACGAACCTGGAGAGAAACCTGTATCTCACAACCCAGCTCGTCGAGCTCGGCATTCCGGTCGTCATCGCGCTGAACATGATGGACGTCGTGAAGAAGAACGGCGACAGCATCAATACGAAGGAGCTCTCGAAGCGCCTCGGCTGTAAGATCGTCGAGATTTCCGCCTTAAAGGGCGACGGCATCATGGAAGCGGCGGAAGCGGCGATTGACGCGGCGAAGAACACGAAAACCGTACCGAAGCACACCTTTAACGGCGTTGTCGAGCACGCCATCGCTCATATTGAAGAAGAGCTCGTTCACGACAAACCCGAAGAGCGTCAGCGCTGGTACGCCATCAAGGTCTTCGAGCGCGACGAAAAGGTGCTTGCCGAATTCCCGGCCGACAAGATCGCTCATGTGGAGCAGGATATCAAGAACGCCGAGAAGGAACTCGACGACGACGCCGAATCCATCATCACCAACGAGCGCTATGTTTACATCGCGGAGCTTCTGAAGGGCGTTTATAAGAAAAAAGCCACAGGAAAGCTGACCGTTTCCGATAAGATCGACAAAATCGTCACGAACCGTTGGCTCGGCCTTCCGATCTTCGGGCTCGTCATGTTCCTGATCTACTACATTTCCATGGTAACCATCGGTTCCGCCGCGACGGATTGGGCGAATGACGGACTCTTCGGAGACGGCTTCCATCTCTTCGGCATCGGCGGAAAGAAGTACGAGGCGAAGGCCGAGGATTACGGCAATGCCGTAACCGCTCTCTCCGCCTACGGCATTGAATTCGACACGGAAGACGAAGAATTCGACGCGGACGCGGTGCTTTCTGAAATGAAGGCGCTGACGCCCGAGGGAGAAACCGCCGTCGCGATCGTTGAGGACGAGGAAACCCTCGAGGAATCCGAAGTCACCGTCTATTTCGACAGTGTTCCGGAAGACGCGGGCGATGACGTCTGCGGCATGTCCTTCAAGGATGCGGTCGCCTACTTCGAGGAGAAGGGCTTTGACGAGCCGGATCCCGCCGAAGACGGCGTCTGGGTTCCCGGTATTCCGGTTCTTGTGGAAAATCTTCTCGACAAAATGAACGCGGCTGACTGGGTCAAGGGCCTCATCCTTGACGGTATTGTAGCCGGTGTCGGCGCGGTTCTCGGCTTCGTTCCGCAGATGCTCGTGCTGTTCTTCCTTCTGGCCTTTGTGGAGGCCTGCGGCTACATGGCGCGTGTTGCCTTCGTTCTCGACCGTATTTTCCGGCGTTTCGGCCTGTCCGGCAAGTCCTTCATCCCGATCCTCATCGGAACGGGCTGCGGCATTCCCGGCATCATGGCTTCCCGTACCATTGAAAACGAACGCGACCGCCGGATGACGATCATGACGACGACCTTCATCCCCTGCGGCGCGAAGCTCCCCTTTATCTCCATGGTCGCAGGCGCGATCTTCGGCGGCTCCGCATGGATCTCGGTTTCCGCATACTTCATCGGCATGGCGGCGATCATCATCTCCGGCATCATCCTGAAGAAGACGAAGCTCTTCTCCGGAAATCCTGCGCCCTTCGTTATGGAGCTTCCGGCCTACCATATGCCGACGCTCGGCAACGTCCTTCGTTCCATGTGGGAGCGCGGCTGGTCCTTCATCAAGAAGGCCGGCACGGTCATCCTTCTTTCTTCGATCGTTGTGTGGTTCCTCTCCTTCTTCGGATGGGCGGAAGACGGCTTCCGGATGCTGTCTGAAGACGAAATCAACCTGAGCATCCTTGCGAAGATCGGTTCCGGCATTGCCTGGATCTTCACTCCGCTCGGCTGGGGCAACTGGCAGGCGGCTGTCGCCTCCTTCACCGGTCTCGTCGCGAAGGAGAATATCGTCGGTACCATGGGTATCCTGTACCGCACGGGCGAGCACTCGGTTTACTACAACCTCGCGCAGGCCTTCACCGGCCCGGCAGGCTTCAGCTTCCTCGTGTTCAACCTGCTGTGCGCTCCCTGCTTCGCCGCAATGGGCGCGATCAAGCGGGAAATGAACAACGGCAAGTGGACGGCCTTCGCCATCATCTATGAATGCGGCTTCGCTTATATCTGCGCGTTTGTCATCTACCAGATCGCAAGTATGTTCACCGCAAACCGCAGCATCATCGGCTTCATTATCGCACTCGTTCTCCTTGTCGGCGCGGTTTATCTCCTGTTCCGTCCCTACAAGGAGTCGGAGCACCTGACAGTCAAGGTAAGGAATTCCTGACGGCCATACCGCTTTTAAGGATCTCCCTTTCGGGATTCGGCCTTGACAAAAACAACGGTCCTATGGTAAAAAGAACCCGGAGTCCTCTAAGCAGGCTCCGGGTTCAATGTAAGCTATCGTCTGAAAGGAGGCAGCCTCCATGCTTGCCTGGTTTTCCGAGAATCTCGGCACCATCATCGTCTCATTGGTTCTTGCTGCTGTTGTCGCGTTCGTGATCTACACCATGATCCGCGATAAACGCGCCGGCAAATCCACTTGCTCTCACAGCTGCGGAAGCTGCGGAATGAGCGGCGAGTGCCATAAACGGGCGGAAGAATTCAAAAGAAAAAAAGCTGCCGGAGAGCTGTAAACGGCAGCAGCAGATACGAAAAAAGGGAGCCTGTGTTTTCTCACACGGCTCCCTCTGCTTTTTATCCGGTTACAGGGCAAGAAGCTCCGTCCAGGTTTTCAATTCCGCCGCGGACCGTCATATTCCGCTTTTTCAGACACTTATTTATACATTCCCCGGTCGTCCGCCCATTTTGCGAGATGGACGACATTGCCGTCCAGATCATTGAAGAAGAAGGTGCAGTAACCGTCCTCCCTCTTATTGACGGAAGCGTTCACGCCGATGCCTGCCGCCTTCAGCTCCGCTACCGCCTCGTCAAAATCCGCCGGAACCAGCGCGATGTGCTTCCAGCCGGTGAGTTCCGTCACGCCTTCGTCGCCCTTACCGGGCAGCATGATCTCGAGCATCACCTTGTCCGGCGTCTCGATGAAGTAGTTTCCGGTCGGGCCCGCCATCGTCAGCGTAAAGCCGAGATGTTCGATGTACCAGTCCGCCAGTGCCTTCGGGTTTTTCGTCGCAAGCCCGATATGATCAAATCCAAGCATTCTCATGGTCTTTTTCCTTTCTGATCTCATCCATCCCGCAGGCGAGTTCCTAAATCACCCCAGGAACTCCCTGAAGAACTCGCACTCGTCATCGTTGCACTTCTTGCCTTCGGCGGTCTTCATATTGCAGTGGAAGACGTGCGCAAGGCGGGTCTTCTTGTCGCCGTAGATCCGAAGGACGAAGGGGACCTCCTGCTCCGTGAAGACCTTCGCGATCTTTAACGCGTCCCATCTCAGGAAATCATCGACAGCGGACATGACGAAGGCCGGCGGGAAGTCCGGCGTAATGTGCGTCAGCACGTTGATCTTCGCGATTTCCGCCTCGTAGTCCTTTCCCGGAAGCCAGTCCTTCATGAGTCCGGAGACTTCGCCGTTCTCATCATACCCCGGCGTAAAGGAGCCGCAGTTCAGGGCGACCGCCTTCAGGTCAAAGTCCGGAAGCTTGAAGTCATATTCCGCCGCATAGTCCGGGTTGGTCTTAATTGCCGCAAAAAGGCCCAAAAGGTGGCCTCCGGCCGAATCGCCGACTGCAAATACGTGCTTCGTGTCAAGACCGTATTTCGCGGCATTTTCGACCATCCACGCGGTCACGAGGCAGGCGTCCTCGAGCGGGGCCGGATACTGGAACTCCGGCGCGAGCCGGTAAGTGAAGTTGATGACCGCGAAGCCGCGCTGGGCAAGACTCATGCAGTAGTACTGATAGCGCTCCTTGTCGCCGTAGACCCAGCCGCCGCCGTGAATGCTGAAAATCACCGGAAGCACCGCGCCGTCCGCGAACTTCGGGCGATAGAGATCCAGCACCTGCCAGTCCTTTTCCGGACCGTAGGGAATGTCATCGTAACGCACGACGTCGGAGGGCGTTGTCAGCCCCGCGTCGCGGATGTCGTCGCCTTCCTTGAAGGCTTTTCTGATCTGATCGCTCATCTGTGACATAAATAAGGCCTCCTTCAAGAGATTCTGTTGTCCCGATCATAGCACTTTTTGCGGAAAGCGTCAATCGTTCTTCAGCGCGTCTTCAGGATTTCCAGGCCTTTCCTTCCGAGCATTACAAGCTCCCGGCAGTAGGAATCTGAGCGCTCCTTCGGATCATCCTGATAGACCTCGAGCTCCGGCATCGAAACCGCGAAGAAATCATATCCGACCTCGTCGAAAATGTGCCGCTCGCCGAAGGCGATCAGCTGGTGGAAGGACTTCATCGCCTTGTCCCGTTCTCCGAGTTCCAGGAAGGAGAGGCCCTGCCAGTAGATATAATCCGAGGACTGGTCGTTGTAATAACGCACCGGCTCCGGCTCCTGCGATCCGGCGGAGGCCCTTCTGAAGTATTCCATCGCTTTTTCAGTCTCTCCGAGGCCTGAAGATGCGCATCCCATCAGGTAATACGCCCGGTTGTCCGGAACATTGTCCAGCTTTCCTTCGCCGAGGTTCTCGGGATAGGTGATCGTGCGTTCTGAAAGCTCCAGCGCTTTCCGATAGTGCCGCGCGGCTTTTTCGGAGCTCTCCGGACACTCCCGGGCATCTCGAAGCTCCTTTTCCGCCAGGGCGAACAGCGCCGCCTTGTACTGGTCCGCGACTTTTCCCTCGCCGCCTTCCCAGACATGGAAGGTATAATGCGTCAGGTGCTCCAGCGCTTCTTCATGCCGTCCGCACTCGTTCAGGAGCGTCACATAGGCAAGCATCAGCGCGTAGCGCTCCCGGATGGTCTCCATCCCGGCGCCTTCGATCTTCGAAAGTCTCTCTTCTTTGGAAGCGCCGGTCCTCTTCAGCAGCTGGTCCCGCTCAAGGACGAGGCGGCTGTTTCCGGGCTCCAGGCGCACCGCGCATTCGATTTCAGCGACTGCCCTGCGGATCATGGCGGGAAGGCTGTTCGCCGCGGGAAGCGACGTGTCAATGTCGTCATGCCGAAGGAGCCGCTCGTCCGTCCCGAAATTGCTCCGGTACTCCGCTTCGACAAGCTCCCTTGCATGGTTATAGGCCGCAATCGACAGATTCCGGTGCGACAGCGCAAAGTTCGGCTTTCCCTTCACCGAGCGCTCCCAGTGCGCCGCGGCCTCCGCGTAGCGCTTTTCGTCGTACAAAAGGCACCCGAGATAATAGTGGGCCATCGGCGCTCTCTCCTCTTCAGAGGCGCCTTCCGTATCCGCTGCCGTGCGGCAGAGTCCGGCGGCACTCATCAGGATCCGCTCCTCGATTCCCTTATTTGGGAAGCAGTAGTCGGAAGACGCTTCTTCCGCCTTCTTGATCAGCCCGAGCGCCCTGTCGATCGCCGGTCCGTCAAATCCGCCGTCCGCGGGGCTCGAAAGCGCATACGCCATGGTGTAGTACTTCATCGGGCTTTCGCAGGGGCATTCGTCAAGAACCCGGAACGCTTCCCCGTGGCAGCCGTAATCGAGAAGCTCATAGGCAAGGTTCAGGTAATTCTCGATCCTGCCGTCCATAATCCTTTGATAATCCTCTTCCCGGCCCGCAAAGAACACGAGCGGCAGATACAAAGGATCAATCGCAAGGCTTTCCTTGAGGAAGGCGCCGAACTTTTCCTCTGAGACGCCCTTTCTTCCTTCTTCTTTTGAGAGGATCGCGGCCTTCAGTCCGCGGGCCTTCATATTGTGGTACTGCCGGTTCAGGGATTCCTCAATAAAGGACAGCGCTTCCCTGTATTTTCCCTGCCCGTTCATGATGCAGGCCATCTGGTAAAAGGCCGCTCCGGCCGTTTCCGCCGACCAGGTCGCCTTGTAGAAAGCGTCATAGGCGCTCTTCCTGTCGCCAAGCGTCCTGCAGGCAAGGCCGAGATTGAAGCGGGCTTCTCCCGACCAGGGATTCGGATTCCGCCCGGTCTCCTTCTTCACGGCCGCCCTGAAATATTCCACGCTTTCCCGGGCTCTCCCGCTTCTTAAAAGGAGCAGTCCGTACGCGTTGTTCAGCCGGATGTCCGTCGGATCGCGCCGAAGTCCTTCGAGATAATAATCCGCAGGCAGGAAGGTGGCGTGCCGGTACTGCTCGAGATGCTGCCCCGCAAGGAACAGCTCCTCCGCGGTCTCAATCTCCCGCGGCGCCTTCATGGCTTCCTGGGGCGAGGGAACCGGGCGGTTTTCCTTCACATACTCGCGGCAGGAAAGAAGCTCGCGCCCGCTCTCGTCCGTCACGCGGACATAGTAGGAGTACAGGCCCGGAATTTCCCTTACAAAGGCTTTTTCCGGGGAAAAATCGAGCGTCTCACGGAGCACTTCCCGGCTCGGCTTTGAGAGATCCTTCGCGTCCTTTGAAATGACTGAAACCGTCACATTCCGAAAGACGCCGCTCGCGTACAGCTTGACTCTTCCGCAGGCCGCTTCTCCCGCAAGCCTCGCATTCGCCTCCTCGCCGAACTCGAAAGGGCTCGCCTGCAGCGCCTGTCCCTCAGCGTCCAGATAATCCACTCCGAGGATGAAGTCCCGATTTGCCTCCGAAACCCTTCCGACCGTCTTATAGGGCATAAAGAACTGCACAAAGTTCTTCTCCTCCTGCGGCTTCAGCCAGGTGAAATCCGGCTGATTATCGCAGAACATGCCGGTCATCAGCTCGATATACGGCCCGTCCTCGTCGGTCAGGTTCCGGTCCCAGGTCTTTCCGAAGTCTCCGCAGCCCCAAGTCCACTGCTTTTTTCCGGGCGAAATATGATGGTCGGCGACGTGCAAAAGCCCCGCCTCCCGGCTTTCATCGTAGTTTCCGACGAAATCGAAATCCGAATGAGCTGCCATGTAGGAGGTCGGCACGCGGATATTTTTGTAGCGGGAAATATCCACACCCGCCGAGTAGTCCGCCTTGTAATACTCTCCCGTCGCGATCGGGAAGGTCGAGACCGCGCGCTTCCCGTGGTCCATGACCGCATTCACATCCGGCGGGAAGACGGAGAAGGTGCTGTCGTTCACGGAAACCGCCGGATTCGCCCACCAGAGGAAGGTCTGCGGATAGTCCGTCGGGTTGAACAGCTTCCCGCGGATCTCAATGTAGGCCTTGTCCGGATAGACCGTGATCGCCGCGTTGCCCTTCGTTCCGTACATCCGGTCGGTCTCTCCGACCGTCACGGTGGCGGAGCCGTCCGCATTCTCCGATATGGTATAGTTTACCGGCATGAAAGTCGACGGACGGTGGTGCTGCGGCCAGTTGAATTCGATACCGCCGGAGATCCAGGGCCCCGCGAGACCGACGAGCGCCGGCTTGATCACATGATTATAATAGACAAAGTCATAGCCGTTCGTCTTGTCAAGGGCCCGCTGTATTCTCCCGCCGAGCTCCGGCAGGATCATGACGCTGATATAATCGTTCTCCAGGAACACCGCATGGTAACTGACATCCGTCTTTTCTTCGCTGATCTTCTCGGTCACGGGGAGCGGATAAACCTTGCCCGTACTGCCCTGATAGGCGCGTTTTTCGATAAAGAGCGGATTCTTCTCCGGCGCCGCGGCCCGATAGGTCGGAATCACGATATTTTTCTCGTATACGGAAGTTTTCTTCATGATATTCTGTACCCTCCTTGAAAAGTGCTGCACTTCAGTGCACGATCTGTCTCAGCTGTTCGGCCGTGATCCGCGCCTTCGGTTCGAAGGAAGGCGACCCCAGATACCGGTGAACCGCATTTAACAGCGCGCGGGCCTCCGGATATTCGGAAAGCTCCCGAAGTCCCAGCGAACTGATGAAAATCTTTCCGTTTCCGAGCCTGTACTCCGCCAGGACGGCGAGGCTACGCAGCATGCTGTAGCTGTCCATCTGCCGCACGATAAAGCCCTCCGAGAAGCTCTCGTCCGGGAAGCGCATCGATACCCGGCGCGCCATCGGCCACCACTGGTAATCCGTGTGGAACGAGGTCGGGAAGGCTTCAAAAAGCGGGTGATTCTCCTCGATGAGAAGCCCCATTCCGCCCTCCTGCTGAGGGAAGGTGCCGACGGACCAGAAGTCCGTGGTGAACTGCCCCCGGATGCCGCCCGGGAAATGCTGTTTCTTTGAAGGCGGCTGTAAAAAGACGCTGCCGCCCCGTTCCAGCACTTCTTCCGCCTGCTCGTCGAAGCACTCCGTGACATAGACGCCCTCCGGAGCAGGAATGTCTTCCTCGGGATAGATCCAGATCCGGCGGGTATTTATTATTTCTTCCGACGGGTCCCGCGTCACAAGCCGCATTGAGAGGACCGCCTCCGCCGGGGCCGAAACCGCGGGAAGGAGAAATTCAGCCGTTCCGTGATCCGTGAGCGCTCCGCAGGGACAGACGCAGTCCGGAAGCACGGCCTCCATCCGGCGGATTTCATCATTCTTCCCCGGGTTCAGGCAGAGCTCCAGCCGGTACTCGCCCGAAAGATCCTTCTTTCCGTAGTTCGCGGTCTGAAGCCGGACGAAGCAGCGCCCGCCGGAAGTATAGGTATATCCGGAGATTCCGGGAAGCGGCAGGACGTCCCGGTAGAAGGCCCGGAAGCGCTCCGGACGCGCAAAATCGCCGGTCTTCGGCTCCAGATGCGCGTTCATCATGCCGACAATCGCGGTTCCCTGTCCCGGGAAATCCTGCAGGGACAGGAAGGAAAGCCCGGACATTTCGGGCGTCCGAAGGACCGCTTCGCATTCCTCGCGGTAGCCGAGAAGCGCGATCTCGCCTCCGGCCTCCAGCATGCGGTCCCAGATCGGAAGCAGCCCCTTTTCCTCGGCGCGATTTTTGATGAGGCGATAGTTTTCCGGGTCGCAGACCCCGTGGAATTCCTCGATTTCATGAAAATCGGGGAGAGTCTCATACTGGCCGACTTCAAAGGAGAACATCGGCTGAGGGAAGGCTTCCCTAAGGGCGGCCATGCCCTCCCTGTAGTCCGTCAGGGCGTTCGGATAAACGTTGTTCAGATAGCCTTTGATCGGGACCTTTTCCTTCGGGCGGCTCTCATCCGAGGCCGCGCTGATGGCCCGCATCTGAAAAGCGCCGTAGTTCTGCGCCGTGTAAAAATCGCTCTCCCGGTCGCAGCCCTTCGCGCCGTAAAAAGCGTTCGAGCCCCGCGCGTAGAGGCGGTCCGGAAGCTCTTTTTTCGCCTCATTGACCAGGCTCGCCATCCGCTTCTCACCCGGTTTCCCGCAGCAGAGCTCATTGCCGAGCGTCAGCATGACGAAGGACGGATGCCCGGCGAGCATTCTGAAAAGGCCCAGCATCTCGTTCCTGTAGTACCGGTAGGAAATATCGTCCTCAAAGGCGTGCTCCGGGTCCCAGTGCGAAAGCTCCGGCTGCATCAGCATTCCGAGCTCGTCCGCTGCCGTAAATGCGGCCTCCGGCGGGCAGTGCGAATGGAAGCGCAGGCAGTTGACGCCGTAAGCCTGATACCGCCGGATGATTTCCCGCCAGGAATCTGCATCCATCGGCGCGTGTCCGGTCTCAGGAAATACGCAGCAGTTTGCTTCGCCCCGGAGGAAAATCCGATGCCCGTTTAAGGTGAGGCGGCCCGCGTCGTCCGACTCGAAGCGGCGAAGGCCGAAGGAGAAGGAATGCTCGGCACGGAGCGTCCGCTTTTCTTCTTCCGCCTGCACGAAAACTTCAGCGCTGAAGAGGCCGCTTCCGAAGTCCTCCGGATCCTCGCCCCAGAGAGAAAGATCAGGAAGAAGCGCCGCTTCATCGAAGGAAATCCGGTTGTCGCCCGGGATGAGCGTGACCGTTTTTTCGAGGCTTCCGTCCCGGAAGACCGACGAAAGAATCCGGACCGTTCCCGGAAGCTCCGGACGCGTTTCCCCGTATTTTTTCGCGGCTTCCTCCTCCGTCATGAGGAAGGAAAGCTCCACGAAGCAGGAGGCGCCGCTTCCGTCCCTCTTTAAGAAAATCCGGCTGCCGCAGATCAGGATTTCGTCCGTGGAAAACAGCGAGATCTCCCCCAGAATTCCGTTCCAGTTCGTCTGGGTCTCATCACTCGCCGCGGAGGAATAGCGGATCGCTCCCGCCGGCATGCCGGGATAGGTATTGTCCGCGGTGAAGCACAGCTCGTTGCGGCCCTCCCGCAGGCTCTTCACTTCAAAGAGCCAGGGCGTCGAGACGGAGCCCGGAAAAACCAGAAGCGTCTCCTCGCCGTTGACGGAAAGAGAGAGCTTCCTGCTTCTCTCCGCCTTTACAAAGAAGCGCTTTCCCTCCGGCAGTTCCTTCAGGAAGAGCTCTCTTCTGAAGGCCACCGGCCCCTCGTCACTGTGCGGTCTCGTAAAACGCGTCTCGATCACCTGCGTCTTTCCCCGGCTTGCCACAATCTCGCTGTGCCACTGCTTCGCGGGGTCGTCCGGTTTTCCGACGCGGGCCTCGTCCAGCGTCCCCGGAAGCTTCACGCTGTGCCGGCTTCCGTCGGAAAGCTCCGCCTCATAAACGCCGGAAAGATCAATCTTCATGCTCATACTGGTCTCCTGTAAGTTTTCGTCTTCCCGTGCGCGGGAAGAACGCTGATAAAATGGAATCCTGCTTCATAAATCCTGTCCTTCGGACAGCTCTACTATACACCACTTTTCCTTCTGTTTCATTGCGGAATCCTGCACAGTTATTTCGAAAAATTGCGCTGTTTCGGATTGACATTCCTTTCCTTCTCTGCTACGATGTCGGCAGCAGTCCGTAAAAGAAACGCGAGGTGTCATCATGAAGACAAAGGAGACCGGAATTCTCCCCGAATCGGAATATTTTATCCACAGCCCCGGAAAGACGGCGCTCGGGCTTTTCCTCTATCCGCTCGAGTGCGGCCGCTTTTTCTATGAGAAAGGCTACCGCCTCCGAAGGAGCTCCTTTGACAGCTTCCTGATCATCTATACAAGGAGCGGAAGCCTGCTTCTGAATCCGGACAGCGACCGGGAAACTGCGGTTTCCGCCGGCAGTTTCATTCTCCTCGACTGCTATCACCCCCACAGCTACGGCGCCGATGAAAACTGCGAATGCCTCTGGTGCCACTTCGACGGCGTACAGGCGCGAAGCTTTTATCAGCTCATCACCGGCCGCCTCGGAACCGTATTCCGCCTTCCGGACCCGGTTCCCGTGCTGCGGAAGCTGGAAACGCTCCTCGAAATCTTTCAGAAGCACCGCCCCGTGGAAGAGGTGATTCTGTCCCGGTATCTTTACGATATCCTGGCGGAATTTGCGTCCTCCTCCCCGGAGACGAAGCATTCCGACCGGCGCCCTTCCATCGCGGACAGCGCCGCCGCCTATCTGAATGAGCACTTTTCCGAAAACATCTCCGTCCGCACGCTTGCCGACAGGGCCGGGCTGAGCCCCTACTACTTTATCCGTATTTTCCGGCGGGAAACCGGTTACTCTCCGCACGAATACCTGATCCGCATCCGGATGGCGCACGCCCGCTATTTCCTGAGCTTTACCGATCTGCCCGTGAAAGAAATCTGCTTCAGCGTCGGATACTCCTCGGAAAGCGTCTTCGCGAGCGCCTTCAAGAAGGAGCACGGGAAAACGCCCTCGGAGTACCGCAGCAGCCAGAAAGAAACGGCGGACTCCCCTTTCTGACTGTCAGGATGAAGAGTCCGCCTCTCTGATTCATGTTCTTTAAAAAACGCAGACCGTTTACTGCGCCTGCACGGCCGTCGCCGCGATGGTGTCGATGATGTCCTCCACCGAGCAGCCCCTTGAAAGGTCATTGCAGGGCTTCGCAAGGCCCTGAAGGACCGCGAAGCATTCCGCCCCGCCGATACGCTGCGTGATCTTGTAGCCGATGTTTCCGGCCTGCAGGTCCGGGAAGACAAGCACATTCGCGCGTCCGGCAACCGGGGAACCGTGCGCTTTCGAGGCGCCGACCTCCGGCACAATCGCCGCGTCAAACTGCAGCTCGCCGTCCAGTAAAAGCTCCGGCGCGAGCTCGTGCGCGAGCGCCGCCGCCTCCTGCACCTTGGAGACGAGCTCATGCTTCGCGCTGCCCTTCGTCGAGAAGGAAAGAAGCGCCACGCGCGGCTCCCCGATGCCGCAGAGCTTCCTGGCCGTATCGGCCGCCGCGACCGCGATCGAAGCGAGCTCCTCCGCCGTCGGATTCGGCATCACGACGCAGTCCGCGTAGACGAGCAGTCCGTTTTCTCCGAGGGCTTTATTCGGGCAATCCATCAAAAAGCTGGAGGAAACCACCTTCATGCCCGGGGCCGTCCTGATAATCTGCAGCGCCGGCCGCAGCATGTCGCCCGTCGAGTGCACCGCTCCCGAGACCAGTCCGTCCGCCTCTTCCTGTTTCACCATCATGATCCCGTAATACATCGGGTCAAGAATCATCGCATCCGCCTGCTCCTTCGTGAGCCCCTTGTTCTTCCGAAGCTCGTAGAGCGCCTCCGAATAGGCGGGCGTCTTCCCGCTCGTCTTCGGGTCAACGATCTGAATTCCGCTTAGGTCCGCGCCGAGCTCTGCCGCCGCATTTAATATTTTTTCCGGATCCCCAAGCAGGATTGGTTCCGCCAGTTTATTTGATTTTACCGCAGAAGCCGCCTGTATTGTCCGGACCTCATCTCCCTCCGGGAGCACGATCTTTTTGATGTTTCTTCCGGCCTTTTCCCGGATCATGGATGACAGACTCATGATGTAGATACCTCCTTCCAGTCACAACCCGCCTTACAGGTCCAGTCCTTCAAATCCGTTCCACACATTCTTTCCGTTGTAGGTATGCGGTTTGATCTCTCCTCTCAGCACCCGGAGCGTCGGGATGGCCAGCGCCTCCTGCTCCATCTCGCCGGGGTAGACCGAGATCGGCGCGATAAAGCCGCAGCGTTTTTCGATCCCTTCGCGGACGTCGTCAAAGCGCATCAGCCCGCCCGTGAGAAGAATGCCGTCGACCTTTCCCTCCAGTACAACGCTCATTTCGCCGATCATCTTGCAGATCTGGTAAATCATGGTGTTCCAGACAAGCGAAGCCTTCCGGTCACCCTTTTCCACCAGATCGTGAATCGTATCCGCGTTCGCCGTTCCGAACAGATCCACAAAGCCGCCGGCGCGCGAGCATCTTAAGCGCACCTCTTCGACGGAATGCGCCTCGATGTAGTCGAGAAGCTGCAGAACCGGCACGGAGCCGATTCTCGTGGGCGTGAAGGCGCCCTCTCCGTCCGCGCCCATGTTGCCGTCGACCATGCGGCCCTTCTCATGCGCGCTGACCGTGATTCCGCCGTCAATATGCGCCACGATGAAGTTATAATCCTCGTATTTTCCGCCGAGCGTCTTCGCGTGGTACTCCGCCACCGCCTTCTGGTTCAGCACGTGGGAGTGCGAGACGCGGTAGACGCCCCGGATTCCGGTGAGCCGCGCGAGGTCTGAATATTCGTCCACATTCGTAGGGTTCAGCGTGAAGGCGGGTTTCTTGTAATTCAGCGCGAATTTCCAGGCCAGCATCACGCCGAGCTTCGCCGGATGCTCGGAGCCGCCGACGGCCTTCTCCGTGTCGTCGTAGAGCTTCTGATCCACCGTCGTAATGCCGCCGGGCTGCGTGCAGGCCGAGCCGCCGCGCCCGACAAAGGCGTCGATCGAGGCCGGCGAGATTCCTTCCTCCGCGAGCATGTTCGTGATCACCTCGTAGCGGAAAGGCATCTGGTAATTCACATGCGGAAAGGTCAGGAGCACGTCCGCGTCATGGAAAATGCTCTTCTCGAATCTCACCTTTTCATTCTCAAAGAGGCTGACCTTGGTTGAGGTCGAGCCGGGGTTGATGACCAGGATTCTGTATATTTTTTCAGGCATAAGTGATCTCCCTTTTCAGCCGATCTCCTCCGTCAGACGCTCGATTTCGTCCACGATGGAGCCGATATAGTCAATCGTGGCAAGAAGCGGTCCGTCGGTGGAAATATCGATTCCGGCGAGCTTTGCAAGCCCCGCGGGGTCAAGCGTCGAGCCGGCGGACAGGACCTTCTTCCAGTCCTCCACGGCCGTCTGTCCTTCCTTTTCGATGCGAAGCGCCGCCTGCGTCGCGACCGTCAGTCCCGCGCTGTAGGTATAGGAGTACAGCCCCATGTAGTAATGCGGCTGGCGCATCCAGGTAAGCTCCGCGCCGTCCGTCAGCTCCACCGCGTCACCCCAGAAAAGCTCCAGGTTCTTCCGGAAGATTCCGGACAGCGTCTCGGCATTCACCGAACCGCCGGCGTCGATGATCTTGTAAACCTCGCGCTGATACCAGGCTTCCCGAAGGTGCGTGACGAAATTATGGTAGTAGGTGTTTCCGATCATGCAGGACAGCACCCAGCGGCGGAATCTCGGATCATCGTTCGTCTTCAGCAGATGATGCGCGAAGAGGATCTCGTTCATCGTCGAAGGCGCTTCCACGAAATAGGTCGAAACCTCCGTGTCGAAGAGCGACTGATCGCGGTTTGCATTGCGGAAATGCCCCGCGTGCCCGAGCTCATGCGCGATCGTGAAGACATCCGACATCCGGTTGTTCCACGACAGCAGGATAAACGACCCGCGTCCGTAGGGCGAGGAGCAGAAGCCGCCGGTCATCTTGCCCTGGTTTTTCGCAAAGTCAATCCAGCGGTCCCGGTAGGCTTCGTCGATCATCGAAACATAATCCTCTCCGAGAATCGACAGGCCCTCCCGGACAAGCTTATGAGACTCTTCAATCGTCACCTTCGGATCGTAATCCGGGTCGAGGGGAAGCTTCAGATCCGCGAAAGTCATCTTCTCCAGGCCGTAGATCTTCTGAATCAGCTTCGCGTACTTTCTCATATGCGGCGCCAGCTTTTCCGTAATCAGGTCGATCTGGCGGTCGTACATCTCCCGGCTGACCTTCTGGTCAAAGAGGAGGTAGTCAAAGACGTCCCGGAATCCCCGGACGTCCGCCTCCGTCTTGTCCTGCTTCACGCAGGTATTGTAGACCTCCGCCGTCACATTCTCATACTGACGGATCTTGTCGGAAAAGGCCCGGAACGCCGCGCGGCGGACCTCGGTATCGCGCTCGTATTCGTAATCATCCTCGAAAAGCGAATAGCCGAGGGGATATTCCTTGCCGTTTGCCGTGAAGTTCGGGAACTTCAT
>CAMPAR010000025.1 GCA_946632055.1 uncultured Lachnospiraceae bacterium | reverse complement strand
TCGTATGAAGATCTGCACGGTCATTGGCTTTCCAAACGGTTACAACACCACGGCGGTAAAGCTCTATGAGACGGAGGACGCGGTCAAAAACGGCGCCGACGAGATCGATATGGTCATCAATATCGGCTGGCTGAAGGACGGGAAGGACGACGAGGTGCTTTCCGAGATCCGGCAGGTCCGCGCGGCCTGTGAAGGAAAGATCCTGAAGGTCATCATCGAGACCTGCCTTCTCACGGAAGAGGAGAAGATCCGCATGTGCCGCATCGTATCAGCGTCCGGCGCGGACTTCATCAAGACCTCGACCGGATTCTCGACGGGCGGCGCGACGAGAGAGGACGTGGCGCTCTTTAAGAAGTATGTGGATCCGTCCGTGAAGGTCAAGGCGGCCGGCGGCATCGCGTCGCTTCAGGACGCGGAGGACTTCATCGCGCTCGGCGCCGAACGCCTCGGCACGAGCAGAATCGTAAAGATCGTCAAGGCGCAGGAAAACTGAGGAAATACCGGAAAAATCCGTGTTTCCCTGAATCGTAAGGAGGAGCTTATGTCAGAAAAGAAACCGTACCCGACCCCGCATATCAACGCGGCGCCGGAGGACTTTGCACGCACCGTGCTGATGCCGGGCGATCCCTTAAGGTCGAAATTCATCGCGGAAAATTTCCTGGAAAACGCGAAGCTTGTCAATAATGTGCGCGGCGTCCAGGGCTATACCGGCACCTTTGAAGGCACCCGCGTTTCCGTGATGGCGAGCGGCATGGGAATTCCGTCGATCGGCATCTATTCCTATGAGCTGTTCAATTTCTTCGGCGTGGAGAATATCATGCGGATCGGCTCGGCCGGCGCGATCAACCCCGATATCCACGTCCGGGACATCGTGTTCGGCATGGGCGCCTGCACGAACTCGCGCTTCGCGCACCAGTTCCATCTGCCGGGCGATTTCGCGCCGATCGCAAGCTACAAAATGCTGAAGACGGCGGTGGACATTGCGGATGAAATGAAGCTGCGCTACCACGTCGGAAACCTGCTCTCGGAGGATACCTTCTACGGCGACGAAGCCGGCGTACCGGAGGCGCTCGAAGCCAACAAGTGCTGGGCGAAGATGGGCGTCATGGCGCTCGAAATGGAGGCGGCCGGCCTCTATATGAACGCGGCCCGGGCCGGGAAGAACGCGCTCGCGCTCTGCACGATTTCCGACCATCTTTTAACCGGCGAGGTCACGACGGCCGAGGAGCGGCAGAATACCTTCACCGACATGATGGAGCTGGCGCTTCGGACGGCCAAGGCGCTGGACGCCTGATGAGGGAAGAAGATGAGTAAAAGAGTCTTTTTAATTGTGCTGGATTCCTGCGGCATCGGCGAGGAGCCGGACGCGCATGAATTCGGCGATCACGACTGCAATACGATGAAGCGGATCTCGGAGCATCCGGCGTACCGCAATGATACGACAAAGAAGCTCGGTCTCGCGAATATCGACGGCCTCGAGTTTCTCGGACCCGTAAAGGCGCCGCTCGCTTCCGTCGCGCGGCTGCAGGAAGCCTCGAGAGGCAAGGACACGACGATCGGCCACTGGGAAATCGCGGGCGTCCGCTCGGATGCGCCGCTTCCGACCTTCCCGGACGGATTCCCGGAGGAAGTGCTGGAGCCGTTCCGGAAAGCGACCGGACGCGGCGTGCTCTGCAACAAACCGTATTCCGGGACGGATGTCATCCGAGACTACGGCGAGGAGCACATGAAAACGGGCGACCTCATTGTGTATACCTCCGCGGATTCGGTCTTCCAGATCGCGGCAAATGAAGCGCTCGTTCCGCCGGAACAGCTCTATGAATATTGCCGGATGGCGCGCGAAATCCTGACGGGTCCGTACGCGGTCGGCCGGGTCATTGCGCGGCCTTTCGTCGGCAGTACGAAGGAGGATTTCAAGCGGACCGCGAACCGTCACGATTTCTCGCTGACGCCGCCGAAGGACACGATTCTCGACGCGCTGAAGAAGGCCGGGAAAACGGTTTACGCGATCGGCAAGATCTACGATATTTTCGCGGGGCAGGGTATGACAGAGCATGTCTTCACGCACGGAAATACCGAGGGCATGGAGCGGACGCTTGAGGCGCTCGACAAGGACTTCGAGGGCCTGTGCTTCACGAATCTCGTGGACTTCGACATGCTGTACGGACACCGGCAGGATATTGAGGGCTACGCGAAGGCCTTCGCCGAATTCGACGGCTGGCTTCCGAAGTTCCTTAAAGGCATGAAGGAGGACGATGTTCTCATGATTACGGCCGATCACGGCTGCGATCCGGGCGACGATCACACCGATCACACGCGCGAATACGTGCCGCTGATTCTGTACGGAAAGAAGCTCGAACCGAAGAACTACGGTACGGTCTACGGCTTCGCCGCGATCGCGAATCTGATCTCGGATTACCTCGGCGTCCCGTATGAGGGCGACGGCGTGAGACTTCCTCTTTTAGTTTTTTCCGAAGCTTGAAAGAAGCGATTGATTTTCAGCAAAAAAGGCCTTATAATAAGACCTGTTTCAGGGGAAAAGAATCCTTGAAAACTATATTTATGGGGGGAACATAAAATGAAGAAAGTACTTTCTCTTGTCCTCGCGCTCTGCATGGCCGCGGCACTTCTTGCCGGCTGCCAGGGCGGCGGAAACTCCGCAGAGGGCGGAAGCATGAAGGTGGCGATGATCACCGACTACGGCGATATCACCGACCAGTCCTTCAACCAGTCCACTTATGAGGCCTGTAAGGAATATACCGGCTCGAAGAACCTGAAATTCCAGTATTACAAGCCCACTGGAAACTCGACCGAGGCACGTGTCGCTTCCTTCAACCTGGCGGTTGCGGACGGCTATGACACGATCGTCGTTCCGGGCTATGCCTTCGGCGAAATGATCGTTGAAGTCGCGGAAAAGAACCCGAACGTCAAGATTATCGCGCTCGACGTTTCTTCCGGCGATTTCCCGGAAGGCTACACGGTTCCGGCTAACGTTTGTACCTTCACCTACCAGGAAGAGATCGCGGGCTACATGGCCGGCTATGCCGCAGTCATGGAAGGCTACACGAAGCTCGGTTTCCTCGGCGGTATCGCAGTTCCGGCCGTGATCCGTTACGGCTACGGCTTCGTGCAGGGCGCGAATGACGCTGCTGCTGCGAAGGGCAATGCGGATGCGGTTGAAATCAACTATGTCTACGGCGGCGCATTCGCCGGCGATCCGGCCATTACGGCTGTGATGGATACCTGGTATTCGGGCGGCACCGAGGTCGTCTTCGCCTGCGGCGGCGGTATCTTCACTTCTGCCTGCGAAGCGGCTGTGAAGGTTGACGGCAAGGTAATCGGAGTCGACGTGGATCAGAAGGCCACGATCGAAGGCATGTACAGCAAGGAAGGTCTCTGCGTGACTTCTGCCATGAAGGGTCTTGCTGCTACGGTTAAGGCAGTTCTTGCGGATGTGGAAGCCGGCAAGTGGAGCGACTACTCGGGCAAGGTTTCGAACCTCGGCCTCGTCTCCGGCGACGATCCGGAACTGAACTATGTACAGCTTCCGACAGCCACCTGGACGATGAAGAATTTCACCGTTGACAACTACAAGGCACTTGTGAAGGACATCTTTGACGGCAAGATCAAGGTCAGCGCTGATACCGCTGCCATGCCTTCCGTCTCGATCAAAGTGACCACTTTCGACAACATCAAATAAGTGGCCCGTCTGTGCTTAAGGAAAAGGGAGGATGCAACAGTCCTCCCTTCTTTCTTAGAAAAGTAGGAATGAGGAGCGCCTATGGAAGATTATGTTATTGAAATGCTGCATATCACAAAGGAGTTTCCGGGTATCATTGCCAACGATGATATCACCCTGCAGCTGAAACGCGGGGAAATCCACGCGCTTCTGGGTGAGAACGGCGCGGGAAAATCCACCCTGATGAGCGTCCTTTTCGGACTGTACCAGCCGGAGAAGGGCATTATCAAGAAAGACGGCAAGGAAGTCAAAATCACCGACCCGAACGACGCGACGGCGCTCGGGATCGGCATGGTCCACCAGCACTTCATGCTGGTCGACGTTTTCTCGGTGCTCGACAATATCATCCTCGGCGCCGAGCCGAACAAATTCGGCTTTCTGACGAAGGCGGAGGCCCGCAAGAAGGTCCTCGCGCTGTCGGAAAAATACAATCTGAAAATTGACCCGGACGCCCTGATCGAGGATATTACCGTCGGCATGCAGCAGCGTGTCGAGATCCTGAAGATGCTGTACCGGGATAATGAGATCCTGATTTTCGACGAACCGACGGCGGTTCTGACGCCGCAGGAAATCGACGAGCTGATGAAGATCATGAAGGAGCTTGCGGCGGAAGGAAAATCCATTCTGTTCATTACGCACAAGCTGAATGAGATCATGGCGGTGGCGGACCGCTGCTCGATCCTCAGGAAGGGCAAATACATCGGAACGGTGGAGATCAAGAACACCACCAAGGAAGAGCTTTCCTCGATGATGGTCGGCCGTGACGTCAAGTTCGTGGCGGACAAGGCGCCGGCAAAGCCGAAGGAGGAAGTCCTCCGCGTGGAGAATGTCTCGGTGAAGAGCAAGATCCACAAGAACGACTCCGTCCACGATGTTTCCTTCAACGTGCGGGCGGGCGAGATTGTCTGTATCGCCGGAATCGACGGCAACGGCCAGACGGAATTCATTTCCGCGCTGACGGGCCTCGACGAGATTTCCTCCGGCAAGGTGACGCTTCTCGGCGAAGACATCACCCATAAGCCGATCCGCTACAAGAATACCCACGGTCTCAGCCACATCCCGGAAGACCGCCACAAACACGGCCTCGTGCTGGATTACATGCTCGACGAGAACATGGTCCTGCAGCGCTATTTTGAGCCGGCCTTCCAGTCCGGCGGCTTCCTGAAGAAAAAGGAGGTCCGGGAGTATTCCGATAAGCTGGCCGAGGAATTCGACGTGCGTTCCGGACAGGGCTCCGAGACGATCGTTCGCTCGATGTCCGGCGGCAACCAGCAGAAGGCCATCATCGCCCGGGAACTCGACCGTGCGCACCGGCTTCTGATCGCGGTGCAGCCGACGAGAGGACTCGACGTCGGCGCGATCGAGAATATCCACGAGCAGATCATCAAGGACCGCGACAACGGGGCGGCGGTGCTTCTCGTATCGCTCGAGCTCGACGAGGTGATGAACCTGTCCGACCGGATTCTCGTCATGTACGAGGGTGAGATTGTCGGCGAACTCGATCCGAAGGAGACGACGCTTCAGGAGCTCGGACTGTACATGTCCGGCGCGAAGCGCGATAAGGTCCAGGCGATCAAGGAGGTGAAGATATGAAAGAGAAAGCCAGCTTCCTGAAAAAACCGGGCGTCCAGACCCTGCTCGCCTCCGTGCTTTGCGCGGTTCTGGGCATCGTGATCGGTTTTATCATCCTGCTCTTTATCAACCCGGCGCACGCCTTTGACGCGATCATCGCGATTCTGAAGAATTTCTTCCGCTTCTCGAACAGTCCGCAGCTGATGATGTACTATTTCGGCTCGACGGTGGTCAAGGCGGTGCCTCTGATCCTCTGCGCGCTCGCCATCCTCTTTGCCTATAAGGCCGGCCTCTTCAATATCGGCGCGGCCGGACAGTATACCGTCGGATTCTGCGCAGCGCTGTTCTGTGCGCTCGCCTTAAAGCTTCCGTGGTATCTGTGCACGCTCGCGGCGGTTGTCGTGGGAGCGCTCTGGGGCGCGATTGCGGGCGCCTTCAAGGCATTCTTCAACGTCAACGAGGTCATCGCCGGCATCATGGTCAACTGGATCGGCCTGTACCTGACGAATATCATCCTGTCGGATTCACGGGTCATGAACCCGAGCCTTTCCGAGACCTACGGGCTGGAATCCACGGCGCCGCAGGCGCTTCTGCCGAACCTCGGCATGGACAAGGTCTTTGCCGACAACAAATACGCCACGATCGCGATCCCGGTGACGATTCTCATCGCCGCAGCGATCTGGATCATCCTGAACAAGACGACTTTCGGTTATGAACTGAAGGCCACCGGCCACAACAAGGAAGCCGCGAAATACGCGGGCATGAACGCGAAGAAGAACATCATCCTGACGATGACGATCTCCGGCGGTCTGGCGGGCCTCGCGGCAGCCTTCTACTATCTGACCGGCATCGAGAACTACACGCTGGCGTCCTCCGTACCGGGCATGGGCTTCTCCGGAATCGCGGTTGCCTTCCTCGGCGGCCTGCATCCCTTGGGGGCTCTTGCGGCAGGCTTCTTTGTCGAACACGTTACGCTCGGCGGCCAGTACGTCGATACCACTTACTACAACCCGCAGGTGGCGGATCTTATGATCGCCGTGATTATCTACCTGTGCGGCTTCGTGCTCTTCTTCAAGTCGATCATGAACCGCAGGAAGAAAACGGCGGCTCCGGTCAGCGGGGAGGAAATGAAGAAAGCGGCGGACAGCGCCGAAAAAGTGTCGGAAAATAAGGGAAAGGAGGATGAGAAATAATGGGACTCTTACTTCAATACACCTTAATTTTCGCAGCGGTTCTGATTCTTGTGGCGCTCGGCGGCATGTTCTCGGAGCGCTCCGGCGTCATTAACCTCGGACTCGAGGGCATCATGGTCTTCGGCGCGATGGCCGGCGCGATGGTGATGGTGCTGGCTCCGGCCGATATGCCGAAAATCGTGCTGATCATACTCGTTCTGGTCGCTTCGGCGCTTGCAGGCATGCTGTCATCGCTCCTCATCGCCGTCGCCTGCATCAACTTCAAGGCGGACCAGACCCTCGTCGGTACGGCCGTCAACATGCTCGCGACCGCGGCGGCGACCGTTATCATCAAGGCCTTCAATACCGCGCGTTCCGGCGGAAACGATTTCTCCGCGAAGCTGGACTATGTGGCGGGTCACAACGCCTTCCGGATCGGAAACTCCGAGTACACCTGGTTCATTCCGATCGCGGCGGTGCTGCTTGTCATCGCGATTGTGGTATTCTATAAGACCAAGTTCGCGCTCCGGCTGCGTTCCTGCGGCGAGCATCCGCAGGCTTCGGCGAGCGTGGGCATCAATGTTTACAAGATGCGCTACGCTGGCGTCCTGATTTCGGGCTTCCTCGGGGGCTTGGGCGGCATCATCTACATTGCGGCCGCGAACTCCACCTGGCACTTCGACGCGGGTGTCGCGGGCGCCGGATTCCTTGCTCTTGCTGTTATGATCTTCGGTCAGTGGAAGCCGGAACGGATCGCCTGGTCGGCCTTCCTCTTCGCGCTTTTCCGCGCCTTGTCGAACGTCTACGGCGGCATCAATTTCCTGGCGCTTCTGCCGATTCCGGGCACGGTATACAATATGCTTCCGTATATTGTATCGCTCGTCGTTCTCGCGTTTACTTCCAAAAAATCGCGGGCGCCGAAAGCGGAAGGAATTCCTTACGATCCGGGTACCAGATAACGGCACTTGCTGCGAATTTGCAGCAGCATCAGAGAAGAACGGACAGAAAAGACGACTTTCTGTCCGTTTTTTCTTTACGAAGGGACTCTTTTCTGATAGAATGATCATAACACAAAATCATACGATGACTGAAAGAAAGGAAATGATCGTATATGAAAATGACACTTTACACCACGACCGGCGCGGCGCTTGAAAAGACCTGCACCGGAATTCAGATGACCGATGAAGCCGCGGAGCCGCGCGCGCTTGAAAATCAGGTGGTCAATCTTTACCCGGATTTCACTTACCAGACGATCCGGGGCTTCGGCGGCGCGATGACGGAAGCCGCGGCCTACTCGCTGTCGAAGCTGAGTCCCGAAAAGCAGGCAGAAGCGATTAAGGCCTATTTCGGACCGGAGGGAAACGGCTACAGCGTGATCCGCACCTCGCTTGACAGCTGTGATTTCTCCTGCGGTATGTATCAGGCAGTGGCGGACGTGAAGGCGGATCCGGAGTTTAAGACCTTCTCACTGGACCGCGACCGGAAGTATATCATTCCCGCGATCAAGGCGGCCGAAGAAGCGGCGGGCTGCCCGATCTCCGTCCTCCTTTCTCCCTGGTCTCCGCCCGCGGAGTGGAAGACCGAATCCGAGATGATTCAGGGCTTCCGGAATATGGAGGATGTGAAAAAGGTGCTCGCGACGGAGCAGCAGGACGCAGATCTTTCCGCGGAGCATCCGATGATGCGCGCGATCATAGAGACGGTCAAGAACGCGCCGACGGACGGCTCCGGCACCCGGAAGTGCGGCGGGCACCTGAAGCCGGAATACTACGGCCCCTGGGCGCGCTACATGGCGATGTATGTGAAGGCTTATCTTGACGAGGGCATCCCGGTGAAGTTCCTGACCGTGCAGAACGAAGCGCAGGCCGCGACGCCCTGGGATTCCTGCCAGTGGACGCCGGAGGAGGAGCATATTTTCCTGCGGGATTATCTGTACCCGGCGATGGAGAAAGAGGGCCTCATCGGAAGGGTCGGCCTCTACTTCTGGGATCACAACAAGGAAAATCTCGTGAACCGCACGAAGGTCATGATGGACGAGAAGACGGCGAAAATGGTGGAGGGCGCGGCTTTCCACTGGTATTCGGGCGATCACTTCGAAGCGGTTTCCCTGATTCACGAGCGCTACCCGAAGCTGCAGCTCATGCTGACGGAGTGCTGCTGCGAGTTCGTGAATGATCCGGAGAAGGAGCTTGAGCACGGACAGCGCTACGCGCATGATATCCTGGGCAATCTGAACGCCGGTATGGACACCTGGTTTGACTGGAATCTGTATCTCGACGAGTACGGCGGTCCGAACCATGTATCGAATTTCTGCTCGGCGCCGATCATGCTGGACGGCGAGGGCGGCTTCGTGAAGAAGGCTTCCTATGACTATATCGGCCATTTCTCGAAGCATATCGCGCCCGGAGCCGTACGGATCGGCTGGACAAAGTATACCGACGAGCTGGAAGTCACAGCCTTCAGGAATCCGAACGGCAAAATCATCGCGGTCTTCCTGAACCGTACGGATAAGGAGCTGCCGGTGAATATCCGTCTGGAAGGAAATGTCGGAAAATTCGTACTGCCCGCTGACTCGATTGCGACAGCGGTGATCGCCTGAAGCCTTTCTCCTCCGGGGGAAGGTGTCAGGAGCCCGCAAAGGCATATCGGACAGGAAACGAAAGCCTTCCCCTTGAGGGGAAGGTGTCAGCGGAGCTGACGGATGAGGTGTCCCGCCTCAGAACAATACATCGAAAGGAAATACCATGACCAAAACGACATTCCCAAACTGCTTTACACGCGCGGATATTCAGATCGATCCGCCGGAAATCCGGGACAGGAAAATCGAAGCGCTGATTGAAGCGATGACGATGGAAGAGAAGTTTTCGCTTCTCGGGGGCTCCGTGGAGCCCGAAGACAAAGGAAAGATCGGAAACGCCGGCTACCAGTGGGGCGTTCCGAGACTCGGCATTCCGGAGGCCGTGATGTACGACGGACCCGCGGGAATCACCGGCGTCGTCGAGACGACCGGCCTCCCGCAGCCCTCGCTGCTCGGGTGCACCTGGGACGATGAGATGGCCTACGAATTCGGCGCCGTCGCGGCCTCGGAAGCGGCCGCCTGCTCCGGAAACTACCTGCTTGCGCCGCAGGTCGACGTCATCCGGACGCCGCATTTCGGGCGGAACAAGGATATGAAGGCGGAGGACAGCTATCTCGCCGGGCGCCTCGGCGCCGCGGAAACGAAGGGCTGTCAGGATCAGGGCGTCGTCGCGACGATCAAGCATTTCGCGGCGGCGAATACCTTCGGCCGCAGCTTCTTCAATTTCTCGAATGAGATGATTGACGAGCAGACCATGCACGAGCAGTATTTAAGATCCTTCGAAATGGCGGTCCGCGAAGGCAAGGCGGGCTCGGTGATGAATGCCTACAATAAGGTGAACGGAGCCTATATGTCCGCCAACGAGCCGCTTCTGAAGGGCGTTCTCCGTGACGAATGGGGCTATCGGGGCTCCGTCATGAGCGACTGGGGCTCGGTGCACGAATTCACGCTGAATAAGGGCATGGATATGGAGATGCCCTTCCCGGCCTATACGAACGCGAACCGGATCCTGAAGCACATCGAGCGCGGCGAGATGAGCTTTGAGGATGTCAACGAGGCCGTGCGCCACGTGCTCTACGGCATGGCGGCTGCCGGGCTTCTCGGACTCGTCACACTCGACGAGGACGGAAAGGCCGTGCAGGATCCCCACCGCAGGGCGCCGATCCAGATGGAATGGCTCTACGAGAAAAGAAAGGCGGAAGGCCTCTTCGAAGAAAACGCGAAGAAGGCCGCGAAGATCGTGGAGGAAGGCGCGGTTCTTCTGAAAAATGACGGCGTGCTGCCGCTTACGAAGGAGGCGCTCGAGGGAAAGGTCGCGCTGATCGGCGTCGGCGCGAAATACCCCGTGACCGGTTCCATGCAGGAGCGCTCCTTCGGAACGCTCTCGCGCATGCAGTCCGGGAAGGAAGCGCTGGAAGAAGTGACAGGAAAGCAGTTTGAGGCTTTCCCGGGCATAGATTATGTCGGCGAAGCGATTCCGGCGGAGTGCTTCTTCCGGGACGAGGACTGCAAAACGAGCGGCCTTGTCAGAACCTACGGAATCCTTCCGGAGGACCGCGATCCTGTGGCTGCCTCCGGCGGCCCGGGCGGCGCCGGCGCGGCCTTCGCGGGCTTTGAGGACTACGATGAAGACGGCGTGCTGATTGAGACCGGAATGACAAGCTACAACGCGAAGGCGGAGGCGCTCCCCGCGGATTATCCGCTCGGGCAGGTCGCCGCGGTGGACGATAAGATCGACTTCACCTGTGGGACCGACGCGAACGGGGAAGTCGTGAAGACCTGGGAGAACGGCGAAAACGGCACTGCCTTTACGGACGGCGCAATGTTTACCTGGAAGGGCTTCTTGAAGGCGCCGGAGAGCGGCGACTATTCCCTGATGCTGCACTGCGTCGGCGGTCAGGCCGCGTTCTTCATCCGCATGGAGGATGGCTGGACCGAGGCCGGAAGAAGCAATATGCGCGAGTGGGCGCAGTGGCCCTGGGAGTCTCTGATCTGTACGAGAGAGGGCATGGGAATCACCGGAAAGACCCTGCGTCTTGAGAAGGGAAAGGCCTACGAAATCCTCGTCCACGGCCGTCAGTGCGTGAAAAACAAGGATCTGCAGCTGCGGCTTGCGTGGCAGACGCCTTCCTTCCGGAAGGAAAACTACGCCGCCGCGATAAAGGCGGCAGCGGAAGCGGATACGATCGTCTATTACGCCTGCGAGCATGTAATGAGGGATATCCGGGCGATGTTCGGAATGATCGACGAGGAGCAGCCCCTCGAGTACTCCGGGGATCAGATGCAGCTTCTTTCAGATGTTATCGCGGCGAAGAAGAAGGACGCGAAGCTGATCGTCATCGCCCAGACCTCGAACGCCCGCGCACTCGGAAATATCGAGCCCGCCGCGGACGCGATTCTGACCGCGTATCATCCGGGGCAGGAAGGCGCGAGGATTCTCGCGAAGATCCTGACCGGAGACATCAACCCCTCGGGCAAGCTTTCACAGACCTGGCCCGCGAAGACCGCCGATACGCCGCTCACGGACAGCAAAGCGCACTTTGAAGAGCGCGCGCTCGGAAAAGGACCGGAGGAGGAACTCAGGATCCGGATGAGCGAGGGCATTTTCACCGGCTACCGCTGGTATGACAAAGAAGGCGTCGAGCCGCTGTATCCCTTCGGCTTCGGGCTTTCCTACACGACTTACGAGTATTCGGAGCTTGCGATCGAGGAAGTGCCGGATGTGCCGGACTTCGGAAAGACGATCCGCGTGAATTTCAAGGTGACGAATACCGGGAAGCGGAGCGGCGATGAGATCGCGCAGATTTACATCGGAAAGGGAGAAGTGCCGGGAAATGTGCAGATTGCGGAAAAGCAGCTGATCGGCTACTTCCGGGTGAAGAATCTCGCGCCGGGCGAGACGAGAGCGGTGTCCGTGTGCATCGACCCGAGGATGCTGCGCGTGTGGGATCCGGCTGTCACGCCCGTGAAGCGCTCCGACGGAACGAAGGACAAGTGGGTTCTTCCGGCCGGCGAGCGGGAAATCCTCGTGGGCGCCTCCAGCCGCGATATCCGGCTGTGTGGGAAGATTTGCACGGAGTGATTTTACTCTTTGACACTGTAGTAAGCGTGTACCAGTGAACGGTACCCAAGCGCTTTCAGGTCTTCATAGGAGACCCGGAAGCGCTTTTTTGTATGGCTTCCCGAAAGAAGATACCGGATGCAGTCCTGCGCGTAGAGATCGATTTCATGCAGGCTTTCAGTCGTATTGATCACGGAGAAGAACCAGTTCGCCCAGGAAAGCTCATGCCCCTCGGGACTTTCAAGAAGTTTGCGGTTGAAGACCCGGATGAAGGCGGAGGCGGCGCGCTCGGGGTCGGAGGCGGAGCGCTTCTGCCAGCGTGCGAGAGCGTCCCGTTTCCGGCGCATTTTTGCTTTGAGTTTTTTCACGGTCGCGGGCGCGATATCCACGGTTTTCCCGGAAATCTGGAAGCCGAGGAAGGTGAAGGCCTGATGCGGGAGATAATGGAATTCCTTATCGGGATTGACTGTGAGACCGGAGGCGCTGAAGAAGGAGCGGATTTCCGAAGCGTACCCCCGGACTTCTTCTTCCGTCTTTCCGAAGACGATGATGTCATCGGAATAGCGGGCGTAGAGAATGCCGCGCGCTTCAAAGCTGCGGTCGAGGTCCGAAAGGAAAAGATTCGCGTAGAAGGAGGACTGCGGCGTACCGGCCATGATGCCCTTCTGAACGCGGAGCTCCTTCCCTTTTTCCAGCACCCGGGGCTCAAGAAGCAGTTCGGAAAGAAAGGATAAGAGCCTCGGATCGTCCGAAAACGCATCCTGAAGCTTCGGAAGGAGAAGTCCGACCGGGATTGAGTTGAAATAGTCGTGGATATCTGCCTTGTAGGCATACATCGAGGAAAGGCCGCGCGTCCGGAGGAGCTTTCTGACGGCGTCCTTCGCGGTGCGGCCCGGGCGGAAGGAATAGAGATTCTCCGGGAAGAGCGAATTGTATTTCCGTAAGAGGAGCCAGGTTAAAAGCTTCAGAACCGTGTTTTCCGGCTCAGGATAGATGAAGACCGTGCGTTTCTTCTCAGAGCTCAGCTTGCTGATGACGGCCTTTTTCGGCAGAGGAAAATCCGCTCCCGGCGTGAAAACGGCGGCAGCGGCTTCGTATTTCTTCTCGCGGATCAAGGCGGAGAGCTCCTTACGGTCCTGCCCCGCGGAAATGAGGGAGTCCTTGTATTTGTAAAAGGCTTCCCAGGTTTTCCGGTCGGAGAGAAGGTCGAGAAGGGACGACGGCTTTGGAGGCATGGGTTCCTTTCTGCTGTGATCGTTACGCGATCGCAGATCCCGCAGCGCTTCGCTGCGGCGGATCGCTCAAAAAACGGCTGTCTGAAACCAAGGGAGCTTTCAGACAGCCGGGCAAAATGCGGGCAGGAGAAGACGTTAAATCCCGGAAAATTCCGGGCTGTACCAGATCGTACAGGGTACGGGCTGCCTGCGAAGCCGAAATGTTCGCACCCTGCCGGACCCGCCGCAGGCGCACCGGAAAGAAGGTGCATTCTCCCGTACAGTCCGCTATTACCCAATTTCATACGCGCGGTCGATCAGCGCTTTCCTTAACTCCAGCCGATCGCGTTATTCATGCGCTTCACGACGTAGGCGCGGGTATTCCACCAGCCCTGATAGTCGTAGTAGAAGCGAAGATAGGGGATTCCGGCCTTCCGGCAGTTCGCGCGGATCTTGACCGAGGAGCTTGTGCGGGACATCAGCTCCACATACAGTACCTTCCGGTCGCCCTCGTAGAAGGAATAGCCGAGGCGCTTCGTGCCGTTCAGATTTTCCTTCTCCATACGGTACTGCGAAAACTCCGTGCGGAAGATTTCCTCGAAGTAGCTCGACCAGGGACCGTTATAGTTGTACTGGTTCGGCTCAGCGGGCATCACCGGTCCCCAGGATTCGCCGGAGGGGCCGGACGCGGCGCTTTCGGTCTCACGGTCCTCGCCGGAGCCGCTCGGAATCTCGAAGCCCCAGCCGCTGTTTTCCGATGGACGGTCGGGCTCTGCCGCTTCCTTCGCACCGCCTTTAGCCGCTTCGCTGAAGATTCCGCCGAGGAGATCCTTCGCGGCTTTTTCCACATCTTTATTGTCTCCGAAAAGTTTTGATAAAAGGCCCATAGAGGCACCTCCTTTTTTGATCGACGCCGGGTTCCGGCTTTACACAGGTTCTTTCGGTACTGCCGGAAGAAAAAACCGGGCAGTTTCCGGTTCCATCATACCGTCGAAGCCGAAAAATTGCAAGCGGTATTTGTGATTTTTGGCATTTTTTGCAGTTGACCGGACAAATGTCATCATATAAAGGTGACCGGAAACCTGTCACACCGAGTCCCTTCGGACCAGATTGACGCCGACGAGGAGCCGGACCGGGACGAAATTCTTCGACAGGAACAGCTCCTTCAGGCGCTTGACAGCCTGCTCGCCCATGTATTTTTTCGGAACGTTGACCGTCGTGAGCCCCGGGGAAATATAGTTTGCGATCGGCATGTTGTCGAAGCCGATCACGGCGATGTCCTCCGGAATCCGGTAGCCTGCGGCCTGAAAGGCGTGCATCGCTCCGACCGCAATGAGGTCGTTGTCCGCGAAATACCCGCGCGCGGGCAAGCATAACCGGCATGACGCGCACAACCGGGAAGAACGAGCTCTGCAAGGCGGCGCTCGGCGTCGCCTTCATGGCCGGGAAAAAGGCCGGCATCATGGACGACTCGGTCTTTACAAGCTACGGCCGGAAGCTTTATAATAACCTCATGACGGAGGAAAAACGCGCCGAAAAACGCGCGCTCTGGGATGCGGCGATCCGCCGTACTCTGGAGAGAGGGGAGTGAATATGAGACAGTATGAAACGATAGAGCTGGTCTTTTCCGGAAAGGCTCCGGCAGGATCGGAAGCGGTGACCGACATCGCTGCAAAGATTCAGAAAGACGGAAAGACCTGGCAGGTGAAGGGCTTCTACGCCGGAAATGAGACCTATAAACTCCGTTTCCTGCCGGAGGAATGCGGAACTTATGACTACGAAGTCACGGGAACCGTGCTCGAAAGTCCTGAACGGGGCTGCTTTGAGATTGAAGCGGCGGACTGCGTTCATCACGGTCCGGTACGCGCTGAGGGCATGGCGCTTCGCTATGCCGACGGAAAGAATTTCACAGGCTTCGGAACGACGATCTATGCCTTTTTCCACCAGTCGGAGGCTTTGATTGCCGAGACTTTCGATACGCTTTCGAAGAGTCCGTTCAATAAAGTCCGGCTCTGCATTTTCCCGAAGCATTACAATTACAACCATAATAACCCCCGCTGTTATGCCTTCGAGCGTTCGGAGCGGGGAAAGAATCTCACTTTCGAGGCGCAAGTGGGCTCCGAGGTCGCACCTGCGGATTTTGAACTCTCGGACGGCGGCAATAACTGGGATGTTCACCACCCCTGTTTTGAATTTTGGGATGCGTTTGAAGAGAACCTGAAGAAGCTTGAGAAGCTCGGAATCGAAGCCGACCTCATCCTGTTCCACCCCTATGACCGCTGGGGATTCAGCAAAATGCCGCAGGAGGACAACCTCGTCTATCTGGACTACCTTCTCCGGCGTCTTTCGGCATTTCCGAACGTCTGGTGGAGCATGGCGAACGAATACGATCTCTGCCCGGCGAAAACCCTCTCGGACTGGGAGGAGATCGAGGCATTCATTGCCGCAAACGATCCGTATCATCACCTTTTATCCAACCATAACTGCCTGAAGCCCTGGGACTGGTCCCGGAAGAATACGACGCATGTTTCATGGCAGTCGAAGCAGTTCCAGCGTGTTCCGGAACTCCTCGCGAAATTCCGGAAGCCGGTGCTCTTCGATGAGTGCCGCTATGAGGGCAATCTTCCCGAGAGCTGGGGCAATATTTCCGGGAAACGCATGGTCCAGAGCTTCTGGAGGGTGATGACGTACGGCGGACACTGCACACACGGTGAAACCTTTTATCCGGGCTCGGAAGAAGCGAAGAAAAATACCGGGACCGGCGAGGCGGAAGTCGTCTGGTGGGCGAGAGGCGGACGTCTGCACGGCGAAAGCCCCGCGAGGATCGCCTTCATGCGGGAGATTTTCGAAGGTTTTCCCGGTCCGCTGGAGCCTGCGCTCGAAGGCTTCTCGATGCTTCTTGCGAAGAGCGATGAAGAGATCCTCGAGATGGCGAAGCTCGCGTCGGACGGCTTCTCGGCCTTCCTTCGTTCCTTTGCGGGTATGGGGCAGGATGAACGCGACCGTTTCCTCTGTGCGGAACCGACGTATTCCGGACATGTCGGAGACGAAGTCTTCCTGCGTTATCTCGATACCGAGTGCTGTATTGTGACAACATTCCGTCTCCCGGAAAGCGGAAGCTACCGCGTGGAGCTCATTGATACCTGGAACATGACCCGCGAAACCGTACTGACGGGGGTCTCGGGGAACGTAAAGGTACCCTGTTACGGAAGAGAGTACTGCGCAATTCTCGCGATTAAGGAAAGCGAAGAGGAGAGTGCGCGGGTTTAATCCGACTCAATATGAAATCCTTCCTGAAACATATTTCGAGGGAGAAAACCTGAAAACCGAGGACAAAAGCGCTTGCGTTGCAGGCGCTTTTCCTTTACAATAAAAACAAATGAAATTTTGGAGGCGTTCTATGAAAGTCATTGAAACGAAAAAGGCTCCGGCCGCGATCGGCCCCTACAGTCAGGCGATGATTACGGGAAATCTCCTCATCACCTCCGGCCAGATTCCGATTAATCCCGAAAGCGGCCGGATTGAGGAAGCCGATATCGAGGGTCAGACCGCACAGATCATCCGGAATCTCGAGGCGGTCCTTGAAGCAGCGGGAACTTCCTTTGAGCACGTCGTGAAAACCACCTGTTTCCTGCAGAATATGGGGGATTTTGCGGCCTTCAACGCGGTCTATGAGAAGGCCTTCGTCGGTAAGCCGGCGCGTTCCTGCGTCGAGGTCGGGGCGCTCCCGAAGGAGGCCCTCGTCGAGATCGAGCTGATTGCGGAACTATAAACAATATCAGTACAGATATCCAGGAGGAAACACATGTCGAAGTTTTTAGCAACCACCTCGCCTGAAGTGTCAGAGCGGGAAAAACTGAACCAGATGCGCGTCCGCGCGCAGGCCGTGGAGTGTATGGTCATTCTCGAGAATGACGGTACTCTGCCCCTGAAGCGGCGCGGCAAAATCGCCCTCTACGGAAACGGAGCGCGCGCGACCGTGAAGGGCGGCACCGGTTCCGGAGACGTCTATGTCCGCGAGACCATCAATGCGGAAGCCGGGCTCGAAAAGGAAGGCTTCACCGTCACAACGAAGGCCTGGATCGACCGGCAGGAAGCCGCCGCGAAGAAGGAGCAGGAGGACTACCGCAGCGCCATGATCCAGGCGGCAGTCGCCCAGGGCCAGCCTGCGGAGGCGGCTGAAATGATGCTCGTCCTGAATCCGCTTTCTCCGAAGGCGCTCGCGCCGATTACGGAGGAGGATGTCGCTGCGTCAGATACCGATACTGCGGTTTATATCCTTTCCCGGAACTCCGGCGAAGGCAAAGACCGTACGAATGAGCCCGGCGACTACGAGCTTTCCGAGGCGGAAATCGCGGCGCTTTCCTTCCTCGCGGAAAAATACGAGAAGCTGATCGTCCTCTTAAACATCGGCGGCGTCATCGATACGAAGCCCTTCCGCGCGATTCCCGGCATCAACGCGCTCGTCCTTTCCGGCCAGATGGGCAATATGACCGGCATCACCGTGGCGGATCTCCTCTCCGGCCGGGGCATTCCCTCTGGAAAGCTGACCGATACCTGGGCGGAGAATTACAGCGATTATCCCTCGTCCGAGGGCTTCTCGCACAACGACGGCGACGTGTCGGACGAATATTATACCGAGGGCATCTTTGTCGGCTACCGCTATTTCGATACCTTCAATGTCACTCCGGCCTATGAATTCGGCTACGGAAAGTCCTATACCACCTTCTCCATGGAGAACGCGGGCGTCGAGCTTGACGGTACGGATATCATCGTGAAGACGAAGGTCACGAATACCGGCAGCGAATACGAGGGCAAGGAAGTCGTGCAGGTCTACGTGACCGCGCCGGAAAAAGGCCCGGTAAAGCCGTATCAGGAGCTCAGAGGCTTCGGAAAGACGGATGTACTTTTCCCCGGCGAATCGGAGGAGGTTGTGATCCGCATCAAGGCGGAATCGCTCGCGTCCTTCTGCCCGAATCATCCGGCCTGGGTGCTTCCGAACGGCGACTACATTATCCGCGTCGGCAACAGCTCGAGGAACACGCACGTTGCGGCAGTCGTACAGCTCTCCGAGGTCGTTCATCTCGAGACGGTGAAGAACCTCTTCGCGGATCCGGCGGGAGAAGTCGAGGAAATCCGGCCCGAGGGCAATCACTGGACGGCACCGGGTGAGGCGGAGGAAATCGTGGCGGCCGCAAGACTCACGCTGGATCCTTCGGCCTTTGAGAAAAAGATCGACGAGTATGCAGAGCTTCCGGAGGCGCTTCCGAAGAAGGAATTCGATCACGACCTTCAGTTTGACGAAGTCGTATCCGGCAAGGTGACGCTCGACGACTTCATTTCCCAGCTTTCCGATGAGGAGCTCGCGTATCTCATGGTCGGAAACTCGGTCGACAATGTCGGCTTCAATTCCGTCCTCGGTTCCGCCGCAAAGACCCTTCCGGGCGCTGCCGGCGAGACCACGGGCAAGCTTGAAGAGAAGCGCGGCTTAAAGCAGATGGAGCTCTGCGACGGCCCTGCGGGACTCCGCCTGAACCCCGAATACATTGAGCTTCCGGACGGAACCGCGGTCGGCTTCGGCGGCATGAACGGAAAGCAGGATGACGGAAGCACGGAGGGCATTCATCACTACCAGTATACGACGGCCATCCCGATCGCGACGACGCTGGCGTCCTCGTGGAACCTTGATCTCATCGAATCCATGGGCGACATCGTCGGAACCGAGATGGAAGAGTTCGGCGCAACGCTCTGGCTCGCTCCCGGCATGAATATCCACCGGAACCCCTTATGCGGCCGGAACTTCGAGTATTATTCGGAGGATCCGCTTCTTGCCGGCAAGTGCGCGGCTGCCGATACCAGAGGCGTGCAGTGCCATCCGGGCTACGGCACGACCGTCAAGCATTACCTTGCGAACAGCCAGGAAGACAACCGGATGTTCACGAACTCGCACATCTCCGAGCGCGCGATCCGCGAGATCTACGCGAAGAACTTCCGGATCGTTGTGGAGGAGGCGCAGCCGATGTCCCTCATGACCTCCTACAACCTCGTGAACGGCGTGCACTCCGCGAACAACACGGATTCCGTCACGCATCTTCTTCGCGATGAATGGGGCTTCAAGGGCATGGTCATGACCGACTGGCTCACGACCTCGGATCTCTCTGCGATGCTTTCCGTCGGCGCGGCGAACAAGTATGGAAAGTCGGACGCCGCCGTCTGCGTGCTCGCCCAGAACGACCTCATCGAGCCGGGCGAGAAGGCAGACTTCGACCGGATCCTTGAGGGACTGAAGGAGGGCGTCATCACCCGCGCGCATCTCGAGCGGAATGCCCGGAACATTCTGACGCTGATGCAGAAGACGCATCTGTACTGCAGCGAGTCCTACTACGAGAGCGTGGAAGGAAAGTGCATCACCTTTAAACAGGAACGATAAGATAAAACGGCGGGGACAGGCCTGTCCCCGCCGCTTTTTGGAGGAAGTATGAAAAGAAAATATTCAGTCAGCGATTTTCAGCTGAAGCGGGACGGCTTTACGATCGGCGGGCGGATGTATCGCTCAAAGAAACAGGAAACCGGGCTCGTGCCGGTCATTCTCTGCCACGGATTCATGGCGGGCGTTTTAGAGACGGAGCCCTACGCGAAGGCGCTTGCCAAGGCCGGATACTGCAGCTTTGTCTTTGAGTTTGCCGGCGGCTCCCGCGGGCTTTTAAGCACAGGAAAATCGACGGATATGACGATTTCCTCGGAAATTAAGGACCTCGAGGCCGTGATGGCCTACGTGAAGAGTCTGGATTTTGTGGACTACGACAAGCTTGTGATCGGAGGCGGCTCCCAGGGCGGCTTTGTGTCAGGCTTTACGGCGGCGAAGCACCCGGACGAAGTGAAAAAGCTGATCCTTCTCTATCCGGCGCTCTGCATTCCGGACGACTGCCGGGCGGGACAGAATTTCGACATGGTCTATGATCCGAAGAACATTCCGGATGAAATACACGGGAAGTTCGTCACGCTTTCCGGAAACTATCCCCGGGAAATGCTGGAGGTCGATCCGATCGACGTCATCAGCTCCTTCCCCGGTGAGGTGCTGCTGACCTGCGGCGTAAAGGACCCGATCGTGAACTACAGCTATATGACGAAGCTGACGGAGGCCTTCCTCTCGAAGCGCGGGAAGACGCGCCTTTCGGACGCGGGCATTTCCTTCTTCCCGGTGCAGGACGCGGAGCACGGCTTCAAGGAGCAGGAGCAGGCCTGGGTGAACACGAGGATCTTAAACTGGCTCAAGGGCCTCACGGAAGCGCTGACGGTCCATGTGGAGATCCTCGGCGCGGATACCAGGAACTTCGGCGTGCACAGCCTGACCGTCATTCCCTTTGACGCGGAGTGCTCGGGCGAATTCTTTACCGGAAAATCCCGCCCCGGCTCGAAGGACGTGCAGAAGCGCACGATGGGGAAGGTGCGCGAGCTGAAAGCGGATTACTGGATGGACGGAGAGGACTATACCGGCGCGAAATGCGCGGTCCACGTCATTAACCGGGACGTCGGATCGGGCTGGCAGCCTTTTGTCGAAACCGACAGCGAAGCCCTGTCCTTCCTGAATCGGAGCCCGAAAGTAACGATCGCCGAGGGCAGTCCCTCGGGTCTCGTGATCCATATTCTCGCGGATCCCCGGCGCTAAGACGCAGGAAATATTGAACGAAAATAATTCTGCGGAGTGAAAGCCTCTGTGGAATCTGTCTGAAATCGATAGCACGCTATTGACAAAAAGTCGATAGCGTGCTATTATTTTTCACGTCCGAATCGAGGGATGTCTTTCAGGCTGCCCATCGAAAAAAACAGAGACCGGGAAGCCCGGCTTTTCGGAGCGATCAGAAAGAAAAGGAGCGGTCAATGAAACGGGAAGAAACCTGCGGCATGCTGATCAAGCAGGTGCACGACGCAGTCGGCAGAGAACTGAACAACAGCCTCCGCGAAAGCGGACTTACGCACGTACAGCTCGGCGTCCTGATCGCGCTGGATCATACGGAGGAAAAGCAGCTCCGGCTGAAGGAAATCGAGAAGATTTTCCATGTGTCACAGCCGACCGTCGTCGGGGTGGTGGACCGTCTGGAGGAGAAAAATCTGGTGGAGGTACTGAAGGATCCCTCCGATAAGCGGGTCCGGCTTGTCAGGATTACGGAAGCCGGCCTGATGAAGGCGCATCACGAGCATGAAGTGATGCTCGCGGTGGAGAAGAGGGCGGCAGAGGGCTTAAGCCTCGAAGAGCAGAAGGAGCTGATCCGGATGCTCCGCATCATGCGTGAGAACTTCCGCCAGGACCGGACAGAGTGAATCCGCACGGAAGCGGAAAAAGCATAAAAGAAAAGTGAAAGGAACGACAGAGAATTGAAAAAATGGTTTAAGTACATCAAACCGTATCTTCCCTACTTCATCCTTGGCCCGATCTGCATGATCATTGAGGTTATCGGTGAAGTTGTGATGCCGCGTCTTCTTGCGATCATCATTAACAATGCAAATGCGGGTACCCTGACGAACGCCACTTCCATGGGCGTCATGGGGCTCATGATCCTGACGGCTCTCCTCATGATGGCGGGCGGCGTCGGCGGCGCCTGGTTCGGCACGAAGGCTTCCGTCAATTTCGCCGCGGATGTCCGGAAGGATGTCTACGCGAATGTGCAGCGTTTTTCCTTTGCAAATATTGACAAATTCTCGACGGGTTCCCTCGTTACGCGGCTCACGAATGATGTGACGCAGATGCAGAACTTTGTCAACATGCTGCTTCGCATGACGCTGCGCGCGCCGGGAATGATGATTGCGGCGCTCATTATGGCGATCACGCTCCGTCCGAAGCTTGCGATCGTATTCGCTGTCAGTATGCCGGTGCTGCTCATTGCTATCGGCTTCATTATTCTCCGCGGTCATCCGCTCTTCAAGTCGATGCAGACGAAGGTCGACGGCCTGAACGCGACGGTGCAGGAGAATGTCACGAACGTCCGCGTTGTCAAGAGCTTTGTCCGGGAAGACTTCGAAATTGAGAAGTTCGGCACGGCGAACGGAAACCTGAAGGAAGCCGGCATGAAGGCCATGAAGAATATGATTCTGATGCAGCCGATCATGACCGTCATGATGAACGCGACCGTCATCGCCGTGATCCTTTTCGGCGGCCCGATCGTAATCCGGGGAGAGATGCCGGTCGGCGACCTTTCCGCATTCATTACCTATACGACGCAGATCCTGAGCTCGCTCATGATGGTGACCTTCATGCTGATGATGTCCTCGCGTGCGATGGCTTCGGCGAACCGTATCCAGGAAGTCCTGCAGGAGGAGCCGGACATCAGCGACCGAGACGCGAAATACCGCGATCTCAAGGTTGAAAAGGGCAGCGTGGAATTTAAGAATGTGACTTTCCGCTATTACAAGAACAGCGAGGATCCTGTTCTGTCGAAAGTCAATCTGTCGATCCCGGCCGGCGCGACAGTCGGCATCATCGGTTCGACCGGCTGCGGCAAGACAACGCTCGTCTCGCTGATCCCGCGGCTCTATGATACGGACGAGGGCTCGGTCTTTGTGGACGGCGTGAATGTCCGGAACTACTCGATTGAGAACTTGAGAAACGGCGTCGGCATGGTGCTGCAGCAGAATACGCTGTTTTCCGGTACGATTGCCGAGAATCTGCGCTGGGGCGATGAAAGCGCTTCAGATGAAGAGATGAAGAAGGTGGCGGAGTACGCGCAGGCTGCGAAGTTCGTCGAGAGCTTCAAGGACCAGTACGAAACGGTGCTGGACCAGGGCGGAACCAATGTCTCCGGCGGCCAGAAGCAGCGTCTCTGCATCGCAAGAGCCCTGCTGAAGAAACCGAAGATCCTGATCCTTGACGACTCCACCTCCGCGGTCGATACCGCCACAGAGGCCCAGATCCGCAGGGCTTTCCGCGAGGATCTGCAGGATTCGACGAAGATTATCATTGCGCAGCGCATCAGCTCGGTGGAAGGCGCCGACATGATCGTCGTGATGGACGACGGCGTGATCACCGGCATCGGCACGCATGACGAGCTGTTAAAGAACAATGAAGAATACCGGGAAATCTATGATTCCCAGATGGAACTCAGAAAGAAGGAGGGCTGATCAGAATGGCTAGAAATCTATCCGAACTTCAGGCAAGATACAACAGCGCCTCCAAGAAGGCACAGCAGGGCGGCCCGAGGCGCGGTCCCGGCGGCCCCGGCATGCGCATGAGCGGCAAGCCGAAGGACACCGCGAAAACGATTCACCGCATGCTTTCCTACATGAAGGGTTACGGCCTTCGCTTCATCTTCGTTCTGGTGTGCATGCTGGTCACGACAATTACCTCTCTGATCGGCTCCTATTTCATGGCTCCGATTATTGACCGGCTGACGATCGCCGTCGCGCCGAACACCGAGATCAACATGTCGGCGATCGAACGCATGGCTGACCGCTGGATCCAGCGGATTCTTGCGGCCGGCGGGCATCCCGCTGACAGCATCATGCCCTATATCGCGATCGCCTGCATCCTGCTCGCGGTGATCTACCTGGTCGGCGTTGTCACCACCTATACGCAGGCACGGCTGATGCTCTCGATTTCGCAGAATGTCATCGAGAAAATCCGAAACGATCTCTTTACCAAACTGCAGGGCCTGCCGGTTCGCTATTTCGATTCGCACCCGACCGGCGAAATCATGTCCCGCTTTACGAATGACGTCGATAATATGGACATGATGATCAATAACTCCCTGACCTCCCTGATTTCGGGAACCGTAACACTCGTAGGCACCTTCATTTTCATGGTGACGACCAACTGGATTCTGACGATTGTGACGATCGTCTTCATTCCGATCTTCCTTCTGGGCGGAACGGCGATTGCGAAACGGTCAAGAAAGTATTATTCCGCACAGCAGGCGGCGCTCGGCGCTTTAAACGGCTACATGGAAGAGACCGTTACCGGCGCGAAGGTTGTCAAAGTCTTCAACCACGAATCGGTCTGCGAGGAGGAATTCGAGCTTCTGAATGAAGACATGCGCGACAAGCAGTTCGGCGCGAATTTCTGGGGCGGCGTGATGGGACCGATGATGGGCAATATGTCCAACATCTCCTATGCGGTGACGGTCGGTCTCGGCGGCGTGCTGATGCTCGCGGGCATGCTGACCCCCGGCGGACTCACGGTTTTTGCCCAGTATTCCCGTCAGTTCTCGATGCCGATCAACATGATCTCGCAGCAGATGACGACGATTTTCGCGGCGCTTGCCGGTGCGGAGCGCGTCTTCGACGTGATGGATGCGGAGCCGGAAAAGGCGGACACGCCGGATGCCGATCCGATGCCCGATATGAAGGGCTTCATCGTCATGAAGGATGTGACCTTCGGCTATACGCCGGATAAGACCGTGCTGAAGAATATCAGTCTCTACGCGAAACCCGGCCAGAAGATCGCTTTTGTCGGCTCGACAGGCGCCGGCAAGACGACGGTCACGAACCTCCTGAACCGCTTCTATGATATCGAACAGGGAACGATTACGATCGACGATGTGAATATCCGGAACATTCAGCGTGACGTGCTCCGGCACAATATCGCCATGGTACTGCAGGATACGCACCTCTTCACCGGCACGATCATGGAGAACATCCGCTACGGACGTCTCGACGCGACGGATGAGGAAGTCATCCAGGCTGCGAAGACCGCTTCGGCGCATTCCTTCATCATGCGCCTTTCGGACGGCTACAACACCGTCATCGAAGGAGATGGCGCGAATCTCTCCCAGGGCCAGCGCCAGCTCCTGAATATCGCGCGTGCCGCGATCTCGAAGGCGCCGATCCTGGTGCTTGACGAAGCGACGAGCTCGGTCGATACCCGTACCGAGCGTCACATCGAGCACGGCATGGACCGTCTGATGAAGAACCGCACAACCTTTATCATCGCACACCGTCTCTCGACCGTCCGGAACGCGAACGCGATCATGGTTCTCGAGCAGGGCGAAATCATCGAACGCGGCGATCACGA
>CAMPAR010000024.1 GCA_946632055.1 uncultured Lachnospiraceae bacterium | reverse complement strand
GGGCATAAAAAAATAGCGAGAGGGGGATTTGAACCCTCGACACCGCGGGTATGAACCGCGTGCTCTAGCCAACTGAGCTATCTCGCCATAACGCCTTCAACAGCGCTTGAAAATAATACCACATTTGGCAGAGCTTGTCAAGGGGTTCTTTTTATTTTCCTTCATAACATACAGCAATCATCCCCGGACCGGTGTGCGCGCCGATGATCGGGGAAAGCCCCATCCGGCGGATCACGATGACCGGGTGTTTCTCGCGGATGGCCTGCTCCGCCATATCCGCCGTTTCGGAAGCGTCTGCATCGATGATGTAGACCGGATCTGACAGATGTTCGTCGTAATGCTTCTCAAATTCATCCACAACAGCCTTCACGGCCTGCTTGTTGCCGCGCTTTTTGTCGATGACCACCAACTTTCCCTGCGGATCAATCTGCATGATCGGCCGGACGCTTAAGGCGCTGCCGAGTACGGCCTCCGCGGTCGATACGCGGCCGCCCCGCCGAAGGTACATCAGGTCCTGCACCATGAACTGGTGTTGGATATGCGCTGCCGCATCTTTCAGATCCTGCACATTTTCCTCAAGGCTCATGCCCTGCTCTCGGTTCCGCGCTGCGCGCTCCGTCAACACTCCGATGCCGCCTGTCGCGGCGAGCGTGTCCACCGGGACGACCGGCGTATCCGGATACTTTTCCCGGAGCTCCTCCGCAGCGAGGCTGGCGGACTGGAAGGTGGAAGAAAGGCCGCTGGAAAGGCAGAGGCAGATGAGCGGCACGCCTTCCTTCAGATAGCTTTCAAATATCTCCTCGTATTGGTTCGGTGTGATCTGTGTCGTCTGTGTCAGGTCTCCCGCGCGCTGCCCGTCATAGAATGCCTTGAGTGTTTCCCGGCTTTCCATTTCCACACAGACCCGGTTCTCGCCCTGGAGCGTATATTCCATCGGCAGGAGTCCGATTCCGTATTCCTTAATGACCGCCGGAGAAATGTCACCCGATACATCCGCTAAAATCTGATATTTCATAAAAACCTCATCAAAATAATCTGTGCCGTCAGGACTGTCTGCCAGCCTGCTTGATTGCCTCTTTGAAATACTTCATGGCCCGTCTGAATTCCGACAGGGAATTCATCTTCGCGGTCCAGTTCTTCGGACTCACGACGCCGGGCGTATTGATGCGCGCTTCCGAGCCGAGCTGCAGAATATCCTGCCATGGGATGATGCAGGTCTCCATATCGCTCATGAGCGCGTGGCGCATCAGCGCCGCCGGGAACATCAGCTCATCCTCTTCGGGGATCTTCAGCTCCTCTGAAGCGGCTTTGTCAGGCACATTCTCCGCCTGACCCGGCTGCTGCTCCTCCCGGACCAGCCCCTTTCTCAGAAGCTCCGCCCTCACGATCACATTCCAGACTCTCTCCCGGTCTCCCTCGGAAAGCGAACGGTACCAGCCAAGCGCCGTATCATTGTCATGCGTGCCCGTGTAGACGATCATGTTCTCCTTCTGCTTGAAGCCGGGGTCGAGGAGCGTGAACTGCAGCACATTCATGCCCGGGAAATGATAATAATCCCGCAGCATGTACACCTCCGGCCGCATGGAGCCAAGATCCTCCGCCACGATTTCCGTGCCGGGGATCTCCGGAAGCAGCCGGTCGAAGAATTTGTAGCCCGGCGCTTCGAGCCATTCGCCGTTGATCGCGGTCGGGGATTCGGCCGGAATCTTCCAATAGGTGTCAAAGGCCCGGAAATGGTCGATCCGGATCATGTCATAGAGCCTTGCCGTATAGAGAAGCCGGTTCCGCCAGAAGGCGAAATCATTCTCCTCCATGTGCTTCCAGTCGTAGATCGGATTGCCCCAGCGCTGCCCGTCCGCGGAGAAATAGTCCGGCGGCACGCCGGCGACAAAGGAAGGATAGCCCTCGGAGTCCAGCAGGAATTCCTCCTGATTCATCCACACATCCAGAGAATCCTGACCGACATAGAAGGGGATATCGCCCATGATGAGGATGCCCTTCGAGTTTGCGTAGTCCTTGACGCGCTTCCACTGCACGAAAAACTCGTACTGCAGGAACATTTCATAGCGGATCGCCTTCGAGAAGGCAGAGAGATCGCACTTTCCGTCCCGGATCCAGTTCCGGTATTCCTCCGGCCATTCATTCCAGGAAAGCTCCCCGAAATGATCCTTCAGCACCTTGAAGACCGCATAGCGGTACACCCAGGGCTGGGCAGCAAAGACTTCGTAATCCGCGTCCGGCGTAAAATTCGCGAAGGCCTCCCGGAAGAAGCACTCCTTGTATTCCCGGACCGCCTCGTAATCCGCATGCTCCGAGTCCGCCATGAAAGGCTCCGGACACGAGGCAAGCAGGCCCTCTTCATACAGAGATACGAGGTCAATATAAATGGTTTCGCCGGCCTCCGACGCGTACGACTGGTACGGCGAGTGGCCTAAGCCCATCGGGTTCAGGGGCAGGACCTGCCAGATCCTGACCCTGCTCTCCGAGAGGGAATCAATAAACTCCCTGGTGCATGCTCCGAAATCGCCGACGCCGAAGAGGCCGGGCAGGGAAAACACAGGGGCTAAAACGCCTGCTCTTCTCATTTCGTTGCCTCGCTCCAGTAAGTCTGGTTGTAAATATCCGTAAACTGATACATCAGGCTCGTATACTCCGTCTCCAGCTCGAACGGCACAATCTCCGCTCCGCCTTCGATATCGAGCGCCGAGTCGCCGAGCCTGTAGCTGTCTTCGTAATTGCCCTCATAATCGTAGTAGTCGCAGAGGAAGTCGATATTGTAACCGACCGCGATTTCATTGCCATTGTCATCGACGCGGGTGAAATCGTAATTCTTGGCTTCGACCTCGGTGCCGTCCGTGTAAACCGGCTGCACGCCCGCGATATAGCCCTTCGGGTTCTGATCGCTGAAGACGAGGATCAGGTTGGCGCGAAGCGAAAGTCCTTCCGCCAGCACTTCGCCGGAAACTTCATAAATGCTGTTGATCATGACCGGCACATGGCCCGTCAGCGTATAGGAATTTCCGTTCCTTACAACGCTGTCGAGATAATACGCCACCGGCTGCTCCACTTCGTCGCCCGCTTCGTCCGTGCCGACAATGGCCATCCAGTTCTTCGCTTCCGGCATGGCGAGATTTCCGTACTGATCGAAGGCATAGATCTGGTCGGTGCCAAGATCGATGTATCCCGTGCCGTCATCATAGTAAACGGAGGTCTGCAGGCCTGTCAGAAGCTTCCAGTCATCCGCTGTGAGGGCGAGCACCTTCTCTCCGTCCGGATTCTGTGTCCAGTTGAATTTCTCGCGCTCAATCAGGTTATTTGCGATGTATTCCGAGGTATCCTCGATCCAGCCGGGCTCGGAGGCTCTTCCGAAGAGGAAGCTCGAATTGTCGCCCGAAAGGCCCGAAAGCAGCGAACCAAGGCCGCTTCCCGAGGACGAGGAGGAACCGCCGCCGAGATAGCTTCCGAGGAGTCCGGAGATCAGGTCGGAAGAGGAACTCGAGGAGGAGTATCCGGAAGACGAACCGCCGAGGAGGTCAAGGATCGTGCCGGAGGAGCTCTGCTGCTGTCCGCCGGAAATCATGTCAAAGATCGAAGAGCTGTAGTTCGCGGTACCGCCGGATGCCATCTGGCCGGAAGCGCTGACGGAAGCAAAGTTCTGGATGCACTTGGAATACGCGGAGTCCAGGCCGATCGCGTTGTAGGTCTTTACCGCCTTGTCCACATAGCTTGTTCTGCGGTAGGGGAAGTAGATCGAGATGCCGTAGGCATTCGTCACATCCGAAGACGTCGTATTGTACTTGATCGCCGAAAGCAGCGCGTTTGCGAGCGCCGTACCCTCGGAAGTGCCGAGGTTCTTCGCGAAGTGCACCAGGTCGATCTGGTCGATCTTCGAGGAAGCCGCGAATTCATGCGTGCGCGAACGGGCCGTCGATACGGTCTGGTAATTCGAAGATACCATGTTCGCCGTGCTCGTCGCGAAGTTGGCAAGAGGCTGCGGAACCGCCGCCGCGAATTCCGCAAGGTCCACAACCGAAAGCGTCGTTGCCTGGCCGCGGCAGGATTTTCCGCACTGCGTCACGAAGTCGTCCGCAATCTTTTTGCCGAGAGAAACCGTGTCGATCGAAGTGTTGTTTGAAAGCTGGGCAAGCCATTCGGTATAATACCAGCCGATGCCGGGCTCGGATTCCTCCGAAGCGATCATGTAGTCGCCGAACTCGTTGAGCATCAGCGCAGTCTCCGCCGTCGCCATCAGGCAGGCGTCAAAGCCGATCATATCAAATTTCACGCCGCCGTTTCGAAGCGCCGTCGCGATCTCCGACAGATCCATGGTATCGTGGTTCGACTGCTTCTCGTCATAGCCGTAGCCGGAAACCGAGCCGCCGCCGTGGTCCCACATGATGAGCTCATAACGGTTCGCCGGGAAATTCTGCGCCACGACCTGAATAAACTGCGTCAGGGTCTTCGGATCCGTCATCGCGCCGGTGCCGGCGTCATCTGCGAGCAGCTTCAAGTCACCGTCCTTTACCCGATAGATCTGGTTCTTTTGGCTCGACACCACATTGTTCTGCCATTTTTTGCAGCCGCCGGTGTAGACGATCAGATTGACATTTCCGCCGCACTTCGAGTTCAGCATTTCCTGCAGGTCAGAAGTACCCATCTTATAGTTCGATTCAAGGTCGGTGCCGCACATATAGACCATGATGGTCACGGTATCCTGTCCGCCGCCCCGGATCGTCGTATACTTCGCTCTCGCATTCTGTACCGACACCGTATTCAGGGCATTCGTATTGCCGGTCGTTGAAACCGCGCCGGTGCTGTCCGTCCAGGTATTGTAGGACGAAGCCGTTCCCGTCGAAAGCTGGGAAAGCTGCGAGCCCGCGTCATAGGAGCCGCTGCCCGCCGTTCCGATCATGTTTCCGATGCCAAGACCCGAAAGGATCGAGGAAAGATCGCCGTAGGTCTCGTAGGAGGGCTCGTCGATGACCGCGGAACCGGAGGTTTCCTGCGCCGCCGTCGTCAGGTTCGCCTGCGAGGACGGAGCCGCCGTCGTCAGGTTTGCGTACGGATCGTTGTTGTAATCATTGTTGCCCACATTCGAGCCGCCGCATCCGCCGCAGGAGCGGAAGATGAAGAACAGGATCAGGACGATGATCACAAGGAAAATGATCCGCTTCAAACCTCCGCCTCTTCTGCCGCTGCCAAGGAGCAGCGAAAGGAGGCTGCCTCCTCCGGAGGACGACGCGCGCTGAGAGCTCTGGTTCGGCGTCTGGTTCAGGTTCTGAGTGCCGTTCGGCTTCGGCTGCTGCGGCTGCTGATTCCAGCCCGAGGGCTTCGGCTGCTGCGGCTGCTGATTCCAGCCCGACTGGTTTTGATTTGGCTGCTGGTTCCAGTTCCCCTGCTGGGACTGCTGATATCCCTGATTCCCCTGCTGGTAATTCTGCTTCGCCTGCTGTTCGGCTTTCTCTCCTCTCGGGCCGTTCCCGACAGGACCCGTGCCGAGTCCTTCGCCGCGGCGCCTGAGGCTCCCCTTCTTCCGGGGCTTCTGTTCATTTTCTGCCATGCTGTTCTCCTTCTTTAAGTGATTACGGCAGTCGGCGAAAGCAAACTTCCGCGCTGACCGATTTCTTTCTAATCTGCCATTATGTATATTACTAAACTCACGGGAAAAATGCAAGGAGATTTATATTTCCGCTTGTTAGTTGCGGCAAACTATGTTATACTGAACTCCGGGTTAGTTTGCACTAATACCAATAAAAAAGCGCCGCCTCCTCTTAAAAGAGGCCGGTGCAAATTCTACAGGGAGGGAATCCAAATGCTTGCAGGACTCGGAATTTTCGCAGGCGGCGTCCTTTTCGGAACCGCCGGAGTGAAGTTATTAAGCAGTAAGGAAGCAAAAAAGTGCTACACACACATTACGGCCGCGGTTCTTCGCACGCGGGACAGCGTGCTGAAGACGGCGACTTCGGTCCGTGAGAACTGCGGTGACATCGTCTCGGACGCTAAGGCGATCAACGAGAAGAAAGCCGCCGCGAAGGCCGCGGAGGAAGACAAGGTAATCGAGAACGCAGCCGTCCTTCCGGATGAAGCGGAGGCCTAAACGCCGATGAAATGTCAGATTCTGCATGAATCCGCGGGCAGACTGCGGATTCATGCGTGCATCAGCCGGATGACGCTTTCCATGGCGGATATCCTCGAATACGCGATCGCGGCCGTGCCCGGCGTCACAAAGGTGCAGGTTTTTGACCGGACCTGCGACGCTGTCATTCTCTACACCGGGGACAGGGCCGCCGTCACGCATGCGCTCTCGCGATTTTCCTTTGACGACCCAAAGGCGAAAGCCCTTGTGCCCGAACGCACCGGGCGGGAGCTGAACCGTTACTATGAGGAAAAGCTGGCCAACAAGGTGATCCTGCACTACGTGAAAAAGCTTCTCCTTCCGGTCTATGTGCGCCGCGTGCTCTCCGTTCTGAAGGCTGCGAGATTCATTCTGAAGGGGCTGAAATCTCTCCTTTCCGGCCGGCTGAAGGTGGAATTCCTGGACGCCGCCGCGATTGCGGTCTCCATGATCCGCGGCGATTTCTCCACCGCCTCTTCCGTGATGTTCCTCCTGCAGCTCGGAGACATTCTCGAGGAGTGGACGCACCGGAAATCTCTCGATGATCTCGCACGCACCATGGCGCTTGAAGTGGACCGGGTCTGGCTGAAGACGCCGGACGGCCGGGAAGTCCTGACCGATCTTTCCGAAGTGCACGTGGATGACGTCATGCTCCTTCGCTCCGGCGAAATCATCCCGCTCGACGGCCGCGTTCTCTCAGGCGAGTGCACGGTCAATCAGGCTGCGATCACGGGCGAATCCCTGCCGGTCAGAAAGACCGAAGACAGCCTGATCTACGCCGGAACGGTGCTGGAAGAGGGCGAAATACTCGCCGCCGTCACGAACGATCCCGGCACCGGACGCTACGACCGGATCGTGAAGATGGTCGAGGAGTCGGAAAAGCTGAAATCCGTCTCCGCTAGCCGTGCCTCCGCGCTCGCCGACAGACTGGTTCCGTGGTCTCTTGGCGGCTCCGTCCTGACTTATCTTCTCACACAGAATGCCACCAAGGCGGTATCCGTCCTGATGGTCGATTTTTCCTGCGCGCTGAAGCTGTCGATCCCGCTCCTCTTTCTCTCGGCCATCCGGGAATGTTCCGATCTGAAGATGACCGTCAAGGGCGGGCGCTTCCTCGAGGAAATGGCGGAGGCCGATACGATTGTCTTCGATAAAACCGGCACGCTGACCCACGCCTCGCCCCGGGTCTATCAGGTCGTTCCCTTCGGGGACACGGATCCGGACGAAGCGCTGCGTCTTGCCGCGTGTCTTGAGGAACATTTCCCGCACTCGATCGCGAACGCCGTCGTGCAGGCCGCGAAGGAAAAAGGACTTCAGCATGAGGAAAAGCACGCGAAGGTAAACTACATCGTCGCGCACGGAATCCAGAGCTCGATCGACGGAAAGACCCTGGCAATCGGAAGCTATCACTTCATCTTCGAGGACGAAAAATGCCGGATTCCCGAAGGCTTCGAGGCGCGTTTTGAAGCGCTTCCGCCGGAATATTCGCATCTGTACTTTGCGGAAAACGGAGAACTCATCGCCGTCATCCTGATCGAAGACCCGATACGCGACGACGCGGCCGAAGTCATCCGGGAGCTGAAATCACTCGGCATCGGGAAAACGGTGATGATGACCGGAGACAGCGAACGCACCGCGCGCGCTGTGGCGGCAAAAGTCGGCGTCGACGAATACCACGCCGAAGTGCTGCCGGAAGACAAGGCGGCCTTTGTGCGGGAAGAGCATGCGGCCGGCCGCAGGGTCATCATGCTCGGCGACGGGATCAATGACTCTCCCGCGCTCTCCGAGGCCGACGTCGGGATCGCGGTCGCGTCCGGCGCCGCCATCGCCCGGGAAATCTCGGACATCACGATCCGTTCCGAGGACCTTCGCTGCCTCGTGCTTCTCCGGCAGCTTTCCCTTCTCCTCGCGGACAGAATTCGCGGAAATTACCGTTTTATCATGCTCTTCAACGGAACGCTGATCGCGCTCGGCGTGCTTGGCATTCTTCCGCCCGCCGCGTCCGCGGTGCTCCACAACTCCTCCACGCTTCTTGTCGCCCTGAAGAGCATGCAGAAGCTGCTGAAGAACCCGGACTAATCAGCACTTCCTTTCGAAAAAAGCTTGCGCAGCGAAGAAAACTGTGCTATGATACTGAAGCACGGGGCATTAGCGCAGCTGGGAGCGCGCCACACTGGCAGTGTGGAGGTCACGGGTTCGAGTCCCGTATGCTCCACGGTTTATGAAAAGAGATCCTGCAGCTTTCTGCAGGATTTCTTTTATCCGGGGATACCCCGACCCGAAAAAGGTAATGGAGGACATGAGCTTGAACTACGCCGAAGAATCGCTTCGCCTGCACGGCGAATGGAAAGGAAAAATTGAAGTCGTTTCACGGGTGCCCGTGACCAACAAAGACGAGCTTTCGCTCGCCTATACGCCGGGGGTGGCCCAGCCCTGTCTGGAAATTCAGAAGGACTATGACAAATCCTTCGATCTCACGCGCCGGCACAACCTCGTCGCCGTCATTACGGACGGAACGGCGGTCCTCGGGCTCGGCGATATCGGCCCCGAAGCCGGCATGCCGGTCATGGAAGGAAAATGCGCGCTTTTCAAGGCCTTTGCCGACGTGGACGCCTTCCCGATCTGCGTCCGTTCCAAGGACGTCGATGAAATCGTCCGGACCATTTACCTGATCTCCGGGTCGTTCGGCGGCATCAATCTGGAGGACATCGCCGCTCCCCGCTGCTTCGAAATCGAACGCCGCCTGAAGGAAATCTGCGACATTCCGGTCTTCCACGACGATCAGCACGGCACGGCCATCGTCGTCGGCGCAGCGCTCCTGAACGCGCTGAAGGTGGTTCATAAGAAAATCGAAGAGGTCCGCGTCGTCATTAACGGCGCAGGCTCCGCCGGCATCGCAATCGGCCGCCACCTTCTGAACCTCGGCGTCAGACATCTACTGATGGTGGACCGGAACGGCGTACTCGCCGAAGGCATCGAGATGAATCCGGCGCAGGCTGAAATGGCCGCCCGCACCAATCCCGAAAACTTCAGTGGAAGGCTTCCGGAAGCGATGAAAGGCGCCGACGTCTTTATCGGCGTCAGCGCTCCGCACATTGTATCGCAGGAAATGATTCAGTCCATGGCTCCGGGCGCCGTCGTTTTCCCGATGGCCAACCCCGTCCCGGAAATCGAGCCGGACGAAGCCCTCGCAGCCGGCGCGGCCGTTGTCGGCACCGGGCGTTCGGATCACCCGAACCAGATCAATAACGTCCTCGCCTTCCCCGGTCTTTTCCGCGGCGCTCTTGACGTCCGCGCACGCGACATTAATGAGGAAATGAAGCGCGCCGCGTCCTTCGCGCTTGCCGGCCTGGTCTCGGACGAGGAGCTCTCCGACAAGTACATCCTGCCGCTCGCCTTCGACAAACGCGTCGGCCCGACCGTCGCGGCCGCCGTAGCAAAAGCCGCACGGGACAGCGGTACCGCGCGGCTCTGATAGAATAAATCCATACAGCTTTTTCCAGGGTGCAGCCACAGTTTCTTACTGTGCGCTGCGCCTTTTTTCAAGCGCCCGGAGGACGAACATCGTCCCGATCATCAGCACGATGCCGATCGGAAGCACCACATACGCGCGCGGCACGAAGCCTGCGATCACATAGGTCACGGCGCTCACGGCCGCCGCCGTAATCGCGTACGGAAGCTGGGTTGAGACATGCGTCACATGGTCGCACTGCGCGCCGGCGGAAGCCATGATCGTCGTATCGGAAATCGGCGAGCAGTGATCGCCGCAGACCGCGCCGGCCATACAGGCCGAGACGCAGACGACGCCGAGCGGATCCGTCAGCGGAAATACCGACAGCGTGATCGGAATCAGGATGCCGAAGGTGCCCCAGCTCGTGCCGGTCGCGAAGGACAGGAAGACCGCGATCAGGAAGATGATCGCCGGCAGGAAGATCTGGAAGCCGCCCGCGGAGCCCTTGACGATCGCCTCCACGAACTGCTTGGCGCCGAGGGAATCCGTCATCGCCTTCAGGGCCCAGGCAAAGGTGAGGATCAGGATCGCGGGCACCATCGACTTGAAGCCTTCCGGAATCGCGGCCGTCATTTCCTTGAAGGAAATCACGCGGCGGATCAGGTAGTAGATAAAGGTGATGACGAGTGCGACGGCGGAGCCGAGCATCAGGCCGACGGAGGCGTCCGAATTCGAGAAGGCGGAAACAAAGGATTCGCCTTCAAAGAAGCCGCCGGAATAAATCATGCCGATCACGCAGGCGACAATCAGGACGGCGATCGGAAGCACAAGGTCGATGACTTTTCCCTTCGGATTCGCCTCTTCATTCGCCGCGTCGGACATCGCTTTCATGCCGGAGAAGATATCGCCCTTTTCCTTCGCGTTCTTCTCATGCTTCCTCATTGGGCCGTAATCCATGCCCGTAATCGCGAGGAAGAGCATCATCACAATGGTCAGAAGCGCGTAGAAATTGAAGGGAATCGCCCGGATAAAGAGCGTGAGGCCGTTTCCGTCCTCCACGTAACTCGATACGGCGGCAGCCCAGGAGGAAACTGGTGCGATAATGCATACCGGAGCTGCCGTCGCATCGATCAGATAGGCAAGCTTTGCCCTTGAAATTTTACTTTTATCGGTGACGGGCCGCATCACGGAGCCGACCGTGAGGCAGTTGAAATAGTCGTCGATGAAGATCAGCACGCCGAGCGCAATCGTCGCGATCTGTGCGCCGGCGCGGGATTTGATATGCGCTGACGCCCAGCGCCCGAACGCCGCCGAACCGCCGGCCTTGTTCATCAGGATCACCATAATGCCGAGGGTGACCAGGAAAACCAGGATGCCGACGTTGTAGGGATCCGCAATGGAGGCCACGATTCCGTCGTTAAAGACGTGGGTCAGCGTGCCTTCAAAGCTGAAATTCGAGTACAGGAGGCCGCCGACCACAATGCCCACAAAGAGCGAAGTGTAGACTTCCTTCGTCACCAGTGCCAGCGTGATCGCGATGATCGGCGGCAGCAGAGACCAGAAGGTCATGTAGAAGCGGCTCGTCTCCTCCGCCGCATCTTCCGAGGCGAAGGCCGTGACGGTGAGGATGCTGATCAGAAGAATCACCGGAACCAGTATCCGAAGAATTCTTCTTCTGTCCCATTTACGCAAGTTCAACATATAAAAAATCCTTCTTTCCCGGGAATCAGTTTCCCGATACTGGCAGCCGACAGGAATCATGACCCTGTCATGACTTCTGCTTTTTCGCCCTGGAAAAAAGGATTTTTCTATATGAAACAGAACACGACAGCGCTCCGCGAAAACTTTCGCGACAGTCCATGAGATCTTCTCCCATGGCCCGAGAAAAGCTCCGTCCCGAGACTTCGGACGGTCTGCTTCTCTCTCGGCGGCTTCCCCTTTTGCCATGCTTCGATTCCTCACTCGTCTCCTTCTTACGGAATCCGGCTACTCTTGTCGGCCGCGCCTCTATCATGATATATGCGGTTGTTACTCTGCATTGTAGTCGATCTCTGGTCTCCTGTCAAGTAGTTCGGACCCGAATATCAGAAATTTGTCAAACTGCCGGATGCTCGGACGGGGCAGATGGATCAGATTTCCCCGATTTCAGGTCGGAATTGAAGCTTTCATAGAGCTGAAACCACCATGAAACCGAATCTGACTAAAACGGTGGTTTGCGTAGCTTGCAAAAAAGCCCTGGAAATGGTGGTTGAAGCATAAAAAGGAGTGCTGATATTCTGTTGGTCTTCGGTTCTTCAATAATACGATCATCGGTGTTCCCGATTACAGAAAACAAAGGGACGGTTCTTTTGAGAAAACAAAGGGACGGTTCTTTTGTCTCGGTATACCCAAAACAAAAGAACCGTCCCCCTGTCTTACTCCTGTCTTACACTCTATTTCTTCAGCACTTCAAGCAGCTGACTCCCCGGAATCTCCATCGCCGGGAAGAAAGCGCCCGCCTCATAGTCTCCGTCCTTACAGACAACCGCTGCCTCAAGCTCCCAGTCCTGACTCAGGAAAAAGATGTATGTGTTCATCTCTTTTTCCGAGGATTCGTTGTCCAGTGCAATCCGCCACCGGATCGGTGTATCGTATTCAAATACGATCCTCGACGCGTCCTCCGGAACAGATTCTTTTTCAAGAAAAGCCAGCTGAATCATCTCGAAAAGGCCGCTGCTGTCCCTGGCAGCATCCCAGTTTTTCTTCAGCGCTTCGTAAATCGCCGAGTATTCGGGATCTTTCTCTGTGAAGGTCTGTTCCTGACCATCGAGAACCGCCCGGATCCGGTCCGGTTTCGTCAGCTCCTGATAGCCGGCTTTCTGACCGGCGCAGGCGGACAGGACAGCCGATAACATCATGGCTATCAGCAAAGCCATACTGATATATCCGAATGATCTCGCCTTGCTTCGATTACTCATCGCAGTTACCTCCTTTTCTGCAGATGTTTTAGTCTATATTACAAATTATAACATCTTCAGGTGTCTTCTGCAAGAGAATTATTCAGGTGCAAACTATCTTCTGGGCTTAATTCTCTCAAGACAAAAGAACCGTCCCCCTGTCTCCCGCTGCTCACAGTTCCTCCGGCTGCTTCTGTTCCGCCGGGTATTTTCCGACGAGCTTCACGGTGAGTATGATCATCGCGAGACTGCAGAAGATCGGGATCAGGCGGAGAACCACGTTCATCGGGCCGTAGTCGTAGCTGAGGCTCGAGAAGAGCATGAAAATCTCATAGCCGATGACCAGAATGGTTCCGCCGATGACCGCGATGCGGACGCCGACATTCTTAAATTCGGCGGCGTTCGGGTCGGGCTCGCCGGATTTGGAAAGGCTCAGGAATTCTTTCTTCCGGAAAAGAATCAGGATAACGATTCCGGCGACAACCAGCGTGCCGACAACGATATACCAGCCGGTCATGATGTCGATATCCGCCATCGCGAAGAAGTCCGGAATCGTCGCCGTCAGATTGATCATGAAGTGCAGGGCGATCGTATAGATCACGCGCCCCGTGCGCTGGTAAACCGTCGCAAGCAGAAGACCGAGGCAGAAGGCCAGCATGAACTGGGAGGCATTGCCGTGGATCAGTCCGAAGAGAAGCGCGGACATAAAGGCCGCCGGAACCTCGCCGTAGGGATGCAGATGGTTTAGAAGCGTCCGGCGGAAGGCCAGCTCCTCCAGAACCGGCGCGCCGAAAATCGCGTAAATATTAAAGAGGATCATCATCTTGCTGCCCGAGGAATAGAGCGGATTTTCGATCGAGAAGCCGAACCATTCCGGCAGGTTTCCGATGAAAGCGCCGACGCCCCAAAGCCCGAAAGCCATGAGCGCCACGAGGAGGATATCCGGCACGGAAAGCGTCTTTTTCTCAATCGGGATATTATTCCGCTCCGGCAGGATTTTCCGCATGATCAGGTTGCCGACCAGCATGCCGCCGGCGGAGCCTAAAACCGAACCGAGAAGGATGAAATCGACCAGCTCGCTCTCGAGGAGCCGGTTCAGCATCATCGTGAAATTCCGGGCAAGGTCGCCGTTCATCACTGTAAAAAGCCCGCGGTCATTCATGACAAAGACGAGGCCGATTCCGGTGATCAGGCCGGTCAGGATTCCGGAAACGACGGACATGGCAGCATAAAGAACCAGGACGGCGAGTGCACTTTTCGAATAAGCTTTTTTCATAATACTCCTTTTCCTGAAGCAGGGCATCCTCCCCTGCCTGCTATCTTTCTATTATACACAAACCCCGCGTATTTTCAAATTGATTTTTTCCGGATCCTGTGATACGCTTTTTCCGGTAAATCTGAAACCGCGGAGGAAAAAGACATGCGTTATCCCGAATTTCTGAAGGATCATGAAACCATCGGTTTTCTCGCGCCGTCTCTCGGCGCCGCGACGGAGCCCTACTACTCCGCCTTTATGAACGCGAAGAAGATTTTCTCTGAGAAGGGCTTCGGCATCCACTGCGGGCCGAATGTGACGCGCCAGGACGGAATCGGCATCAGCGCGAGCCCTGCGGAGTGCGGGCAGGAGCTTACGGAAATGTACTGCTCCAAAGAGAATCAGGCGCTGATCTCGGTCGGCGGCGGCGAGCTCATGTGCGAAATTCTCGACCACGCCGATTTTGAGCGCATAAAAAAAGCCCCGCCGAAATGGTACATGGGCTACTCGGATAATACGAATTTCACCTTTCTTCTGCCGACGCTCTGCGATACGGCGGCTCTTTACGGCCCCTGTGCCGGGACCTTCGGCATGGAGCCCTGGCACGAGTCGGTCGCGGATGCTTTTTCCCTCCTGCAGGGCCAAAATCTCACGGTCCACGGCTACGATTTCTGGGAGGAAGAGAAGCTCCGGGACGAGTCTTCGCCCCTTGCGCCCTACAATCCGACCGTTCCGACCGTCCTGAAGTTCGCGAATTGGACGAAAAATCCCCTTTCCGGGCGTTTTATCGGCGGATGCGTGGATTGTCTCATCAATCTCGTCGGAACGAATTATGACCGCGTTTCGGACTTTACAGAGCGTTACGCGGATGAGGGAATCATCTGGTTCCTCGAATCCTGCGATCTTACGGTCTTCCAGATCCGCCGCGCGATGTGGCAGATGAAGCACGCGGGCTGGTTCCGTCACGCGAAGGCCTTCATCATCGGGCGGCCGCTGCATTTCGGGGAAGAGCTCTTCGGCCTCGACCAGTACCGCGCGGTTCTGGATATCATCGGGGATCTTGAGGTGCCCGTCATCCTCGACGCCGACCTCGGGCATCTTCCGCCGATGATGCCGATGATTTCCGGCGGATACGGAACGCTCGAGGCCTATGGGGAGAACAACATACAGATCCGTTTTGACGTACAGAGATAAAGCTTACTTTCTCCGGAGCGCCGCGCTCGTCACGATGAGGACGAGCGGGAAGAGGACGGCCGCGAGGAGCCCGTACTTCAGATTGTCCGAAAAGGCGCCGGAGACCATGCCCACAAGCGTCGGGCCGCCGGAGCAGCCGATATCGCCCGCGAAAGCCAGCAGCGCGAAAAGCGCCGTGCCGCCCTTCGGGAGCTTCACCGCCGCGATCGAGAAGAAGCCCGGCCAGAAGATGCCGACGGAAAGGCCCGTGAGTCCGCAGCCAAGAAGCGACAGCACCGGATGCGGCGCGAAAACGGCCAGAAGATACGAGAGGATGCAGAGCGCGCCGCTGCCCATGATCACCTTCAGGGAATCGATTTTCGGCGCGATCTTCGCGTAGATGACGCGCGACAGGCCCATGAGCACCGCGAACATGCAGGGTCCGAGCAGGTCTCCCATGGATTTCGAAACGCCAAGCCCCCGCTCCGCAAACAGCGAGGCCCACTGACTCATCGCCTGTTCCGAGGCGCCGGCCGTAATCATCAGGATAATGAGGAGCCAGAAGGTGCCGTTCTTCACAAGCTCCCGGTAGCGCATGCCGCCCTCGTCCGCTTCCCAGGGCGCGATCGGCACGAGTGCGAAATAGGCGGCGTCCAGGAAGGGAATCACCGCCCACAGAAGGCAGAGAATCCGCCAGCTGCCCTTTCCGAAAGCGAACAGGAACAGGGTCGTGAGCGCCACGACGCCCACCACGCCCCAGCAGTAGAAGGAATGCAGGAGTCCCATTGCGGACTCCTTGTTTTTGCTGTCCGGGCAGGATTCCACGATCGGGCTGATCAGCACCTCGTCAAGCCCGCCGCCGATCGCGTTCAGGATAATGCAGACGAGAAGCCCCGGATAGGGCTTCGGCATCACGAAGGGGATCCAGGCGTAGCCCGAGACCCCGAGGACCGCGACCGCGTGCGCGAAGACCGCGAGGCGCCGGTAGCCGAGCTTCGGCGCGATTTTTCCCGCAATGAGATCGACCGCGATCTGCACCGCGAAATTGATCGAAACGAGGGACGTGATCTGTCCGAGACTGACCCCCAGGCTGTCCTGGAAGATCACAAAAAGAAGCGGTGGAAACATATTGACCACCGCCTGTGTAATATACCCGAGATAGCTGGCATAGATCGTATGCCGGTAGCTCGTACGGATTCTCTGAACTGTGTTCATCTTACCTCTTCTTTTCAGAATTTTCCGGCGTATCTGTCATGAATGAACTTCATGCTCTTCACATACTCTTCCTTCGAGTGCAGGTGCTCGATCATGAGCGGCAGCTCCGGATCCTCCGCGTTCACCTTCGCCGCGTAATAATCGATGTCGAAGGCGCCCTCGCCGACCGGCATTTCCTTCACCTGGAAGGTCAGGTCGTTTAAGAGAACGCAGTCCTTGAAGTGGCAGCTCACGATCCTTCCGTGCAGCTTTTCAAAGACCTCGTCCATAAAGGCGCGCTGGTTTTTATAGCGCTCGAAGCCGTTGATCCAGTTGATCATGTCCAGATGCACCGCCAGACGGTCCGACCCGACGTCCCGGATCAGCTGCAGGTATTCATCGGGGCTTGAGGGCACCATCCAGGGCATCGGCTCGATGGCGTAGACACTGTTCTTCGGATTCGCGCGGCTGATAATCGTCTGAATGGATTCGACGATCCTCGCGTAGAAGGCCTCGCTGTAGTTTTCCGGGTAATACGCGTCCCAGACCGGTCCCGCCGAGCCGACGATATTGCAGGCGCAGTTCGCACCGACATAGTCCGCGAGCTTCAGCTGTTCCGCGCATTTTTCCAGGGCCGCCGCCGCTTCCTTTTCGTCCTTCGCCACCGGATTGCACCAGGCGCCGACCTCGGCGATCACGATGTCATGCGCCTTCGCCGCCTCGACGTAGGCGTCGATCGTCCGAAGATCCGTGTGATAATCGACGGGCAGAGACGCCGCTCTCACGCCGCAGCTTTCCATTTCCGCAGCCCAGGCTTCCGGAGAAGCCGCCTCCAGTCCGTAATTCATTCCGAGTCTCATGGTTCAAGTCCGCCTTTCTTCGTGTTGGTAAAACCTGTGCCCCGCTTCCGAAAATGCGCCGTCTTTTACAGCAGCAGCACGAGAAGCGGTATGGTAACAAAGCAGAACACCGTCGACAGCAGCAGGATATTCGCCGCCATCTTCGTTTCCCCGTGATGCATTTCCGCGAGGTTCAGAATCACGGATCCCGCCGGCGCCGCCGCCAGAATCAGAATACTCGATTTGAACGCGTTTGTAAAGGGGAGAAAATACACCATTCCGTACGCGAACAGCGGGAAAGCGACGAGCTTCAGCGCAATCGCGGGATACACCAGCTTATTCGTAAAGATATCCTTCAGCGGCGCCGACGCGAGCCGGATGCCGAGGATGATCATGCAGAGCGGCGCGGTCATGCCGGAAAGCGTGGAGACCGCCCCCATAAGCGCCTGCGGAAGGAAGCGCTTCAGGCCGAAAACATACAGGGGAAGCGCGACATACAGGCCGATCGCCGTCGGATTCTTCAGCGCCGCCTTGATGGAAATGTACTTTTTATCACCGGTCAGGCAGAAAACGCCGAAGGTGAACAGCAGCACGTTCATCGACATCATGTTCATCGTCGCGAAGCACGCCACCTCGGGGCTCTCCGGAAAGACCGCGCGCACGATCGGAAGGCCGAAAAAGCCGACGTTTCCGAGCACCGAGCCGATCGTCATCAGGCGGTATTTCGATTCCCGGAACTTCTTCTTCAGGATCAGGGCGATGACCGCCATGAACGCGGCCTGCAAAACGAAGGTCACGACAAAGAAAAGCCCCATATTGCCGAAGTCCTTCCAGTTGAAGTCCATCTGCAGAAAGGCGTTGACGACGAGGAAGGGCGTTCCGCCGTAGACGAGAATGCCGGACGCCGTCGCAAGCTCCTTCTCCGAGACGATTTTCGCCTTCCGGAGAATGAAGCCCGGAATAATATAAAAGAGTGTGACAAGAACATTTGTGAGTGTAATCTGAAATTCCATGACTTTCCTTAGTCATCCTCTCCGTACTTCAGCGTGTCGCGCGTCACATACAGTTCCGTGCCGGGATATGCGCCGAAAATCTGCCCTTCGTCTTCTGCCCGGTGCCAGGTAAAATACGCGCTCGTGCTGCCCTCATCGACATGACCGGTCCGGTCGAGAAGAAAAACTTCCCTGGCTCCGTTCCGGCTCAGGAACTTCGTGAGCCGGAGAAGAAGCGCCTCGAAATCCTCCTCGTCCGAGCGGCGGATCTCCATGAAGCCCTTCCCCTCGGAAGCGAGCCGGCCGTAATCGAGCGTATAGGCCCAGTGCCGGTTTTCCTCGACAAGCTGCCCGGAAAGTGGCGGTTCCTCTACGATGGATTTCAGGGTCAGCCCCATCGCGGGCGCCCTCGGTCCGGCCTTCGCGCGGTCTCTTGCTTCGAGGATCTCTTCCATGCAGTCCTCAGGGAAAATTCCGTTCCCGATCTTCACCAGCGTTCCGACGATAATCCGGACCATATTGTAAAGGAATCCGTTTCCGCTGATCGTAAATGTGATGAAATCTCCGTCCCGCACGACATCCGCCCTCAGGATCCGCCGGACCGTATCCTCGGCGCTTGTGCGGATCGAACAGAAGGAGCGGAAGTCATGCTCGCCGAGGAGCACCGACGCCGCCTTCTGCATCTTCTTTTCATCGAGCGGATAATAATAAAAATACGAGTAGTTCCGCTCCTGCGGGATCGGAATCTTCCGGTTCAGGATCCGGTATTCGTAGGTCTTGATCGAATTCCGCTTCCGGGGATGATAGTCCGGCGGCACCTCCGCGCTCTCCTGGATGACGATATCCCTCGGCAGGAACTCGTTCAAGGCAAATTTAAACTTGTCCGCGGGAATGCGGCTCTCGGTATCAAATACGCAGAGATTTCCGTCCGCGTGCACCCCCGAGTCCGTCCGGCTGCAGCCGATCACATAGACGGAGGGCTCCTTCAGAAGCTTCCGAAGCGCCCCGTTCAGGACCTCCTCCACGGAAACTCCGTTCGGCTGGTACTGCCAGCCCACATAATTCGTACCGTCGTAGGAAACGGTCAGAAGGATTCTTCTCATGGCAGCAGCACCGCCATCGTGATCATTCCGCCGAGGTACAGAAGGAGCGCCGCATAGGCCGCATAGTCCGCCGCCTGATACTTTAAGGGATGGAGCTTCGTGCGTCCGTCTCCGCCGTGATAGCAGCGCGCTTCCATCGCAAGCGCAAGGTCGGAGGCCCGCCGGAAGGCCGAGACGAAGAGCGGGATGAGGAGCGGGATCATGGCCTTCGCCTTTTTAATCAGGCCGCCCGACTCGAAGTCCGCGCCGCGCGCGATCTGCGCCTTCATGATCTTGTTGACCTCCTCGATGAGGATCGGAATGAAGCGGAGCGCAATGCTCATCATCATCGCGATCTCATGCACCGGCACGCGGATCACCTTCAGGAAGCGAAGCGAGCGCTCCATGCCGTCCGTGAGATCGTTCGGCGTGGTCGTGAGCGTCATGACGGAAGACCCGATCACGAGAAAAATGAGGCGCACAACCATCAGGATCGCCGTCCGGACGCCCTCTTTCGAGATCGTGAAGATCCACCAGCGGAAAATCACTTCTCCCTGCACGAGGAAGACGTTGAACAGCGCCGAAATGATCAGGATCATGAGCATTCCCCGAAGGCCCTTCACCATGAATTTCACGGGCACCTTCGACAGCACAATGACGACCGCGAGGAAAGCGGCCGCATAGGCGTAGCAGATCGGCCCGTGGCCGACAAAGAGCGATACGATATAGATGAGTGTGAAGGCCAGCTTGACGCGCGGATCGAGCCTATGAATGACCGAATCCGCGTCGTAATACTGTCCGATGGTAATGTCTCTGATCATGAATTCCTCTCCCGGAAAATCCGCAGGATCTCCGCCTTGGCCTCGGCAATCGTCATCACGCTGTCGTCAATGTCAAAGCCCTTCTCCTTCAGGGCATGCGCAACATAGGTAATCTGCGGCGCGGAAAGGCCGATTTCCTCCAGCTCCTTATAGTGCCGGAAGACGTTCCTCGGCGTATCGTCGTACACAAGCGTCCCGCTGTTCATGACGAGCAGGCGCTCCGCGTAGACCGCCACGTCCTCCATGCTGTGCGACACCAGCACGACCGCGATTCCCTCCTGATCGGAGAGCTCCCGCACCGTTCCGAGAATATCGTCTCTTCCCGCGGGATCCAGCCCCGCCGTCGGTTCATCGAGAATCAGGCACTCCGGGCTCATCGCAAGCACGCCTGCGATCGCGACCCTCCGCTTCTCTCCGCCGGAGAGCTCGAAGGGAGACTTCTCCTCATAGGATTCCGGCAGGCCCACAAGCTCCATCGCGTGCCGGGCGCGGGTCAGCTGCTCCTCCTTCGGAAGTCCCATATTCTTCGGGCCGAAGCAGATATCCTTCAGAATCGTCTCCTCGAAAAGCTGGTGCTCCGGATACTGGAACACGAGACCCACCTTCTGCCGGAGGGTCTTTAAGGGATATTTCTTCCCGAAAATATTCTCGCCGTTAAAAAGGACTTCCCCCGAGGTCGGCTCCATGAGTCCGTTCAGGAACTGGACGAGCGTCGATTTTCCGGAGCCCGTATGTCCGATCAGGGCGCAGAATTCGCCGTCCCGGATCGTGAAGGAGACATCCTTCACCGCGTATTTCGGTTCCTTTGCGTCCGGATTGTAGCTGAAGGAAACATTTTTCAGTGTAAGTTCCATAGCGCCTCCGCAAACTCCTCCGTCGTCAGAATTCCGTCCGGAAGATCCAGACCTTCCTTTTTCAGTTCGTAGGCGAGCTCCGTCACCTGCGGAACCGTCATGTGGCAGGCCTTCAGCTCCTCCACCCGCGAGAAGACTTCCTTCGGCGTTCCGTCCATGATGAGCCTTCCGCCGTCCATCACAATCACGCGGTCGGCGTCCACGGCCTCCTCCATGTAATGCGTGATGAGGAGGATCGTAATGCCCTCCTGCTTATTGAGTTCATGCACCGTCTGGATGACTTCCCGTCTTCCCACCGGATCGAGCATTGCCGTCGGTTCGTCCATCAGGATGCATTTCGGTTTCATGGCCAGCATGCCCGCGATTGCGATCCGCTGCTTCTGGCCGCCCGACAGTCGGTTCGGCGAATTCATTCGGAAAGCAGTCATCCCGACGCGCTCGAGCGCCTGCTCCACGCGCTTCTCCAGCTTCTCCGTCGGAACACCGAGGTTTTCCGGCCCGAAAGCCACATCCTCCTCGACGACGCTCGCGATGATCTGGTTGTCCGGATTCTGGAAAACCATGCCCGCGTTCTTCCGGAGCGTCCACAGTTCTTCCGTCTTCAAGGTATCCTGACCGCAGAGCATCACGGTTCCGCCGGTCGGCAGAAGCAGCGCGTTCACATGCTTCGCCAGCGTCGATTTGCCGCTGCCGTTATGCCCGAGAATCGTCACGAAGCTCCCCTCCTCGATCGACAGCGTCACGTCGTCGATCGCGCGGACGGTTTCCGTCTCCGTTTCGTTCTCGTCATATTCTTTATATTCATGAATCAGATGAAGGATCTCGATAATATTCATGCTTTCTCCTGAAGGATGCATATTTGGAGCCTTAATTCAAGCTTACAGCGCATCCTCTACCACGCTGTATATCGCGCGGATTGCCTCTTCATAGCTGTCTTCCGGCACGCCGATGAGAAGGTTCAGCTTCCCGGCGCCCTGGTTGATCGTCGTGATCTCGATCCCGGCCTCCGAAAGCGCCTCCAGCACGCGGACGTTCGCATCGCTTGTATCCGTTCCTTTCTCGCCCACCACGACGATCATCGAGAGATTGTCGCGGACCGCAAGATAGTCCGGCTGCAGTTCTTCCCGGATCTCCGTGAGGAGCTCCTCCCGGACGGGTTCGAGCAGCATGGTGCGGATCACGATTGTGATGGAATCGATGCCGGTCAGGCAGTGCTCGAAGGGCAGATTCCGCTTTTTCAGGATGTCGAGCATGATCGACGCGAAGCCGGAGCCGTCCGATACCATCAGCTTTTCCACCTGAATGACGGACATGCCCTGCATGCCGGCAACGCCGGACACCGGACGCCGCGTCTCTCCCTTCGGGAGCTTCCGAACGATCATGGTGCCGGGATTCTCCGGCTCCTCCGTGGAGCGGATGTTGATCGGAATGCCGAGGTCGGAAGCCGGCTGCACCGCATCCGAATGCAGCACCGACGCGCCCATGTAGGAGAGCGTGCGAAGCTCCCGGTAGCTGAGCGCATTCACGCGCTTCGGATGGTCGACGATCCGCGGATCGGCCGAAAGAAGCCCCGGCACGTCGGTCCAGTTTTCGTACAGATCCGCCGAAACCGCGCGGGCCGCGAGCGCGCCCGTCACATCCGAGCCGCCGCGCTGGAAGGTATGAATGACCCCCGCCTCATCCGCGCCGTAGAAGCCGGCAATCACCGCGTTCTTCAGCGGGCGGAGCGACGCCGCCATCGTCCGGATCGTCATCTGCTGGTCAAAGGACCCGTCTGCGCGGAAGCACACGCACCACGCGGGATCGACAAAGGTAAAGCCGAGGTAGTCTGACAGAATCCTCGCCGAGAGATATTCGCCGCGGCTGGCGGTGTAATCCCGCGCGGGATCGGTCAGAAGATGGCTCCGGATTTCCTCCAGAGCCCGAAGAAGCCGTTCCTCCTGCAGGACAAGGGGACGGTTCTTTTGTCCTGATTCCGGCAAGACAAAAGAACCGTCCCCTTGTCCTGCGTCGCCCGGGAAGATTCCCCGGATGATCTCGAGATACCGGTCGCGGATTTCCCGGAGAATCGGCTCGAAGTTCTCTTCCGCCGCCGCCTTCTCGTAGCAGGAAAGCAGGAGATCCGTCACCTTCACGTCCTCCGGGAAGCGTTTCCCCGGCGCGGATACGACGATGATCCGCCGGTCGGGATCCCCTTCCACGATCTCTCTGATTTTTCGGAAATGAGCGGCGTCCGCAAGCGAGGTGCCGCCGAATTTGGCTACTGTAATGCTCATACTGTCTCCCAACCCATCAGCGCCGATATCTTACCGGCGAGAAGCTCCGCGGTTTTCCGGTGCGTTTCCTTTGACGGATGCCAGTCCGAGCCGTATCCGTCCGCCGGATCCTGCGGCGGAAGCGCCTGGAAATGAAGGCGCTCGTCCTGTGTTTCCTTTGCGGTTTCCGACACCGCTTCCCGGATTTCCGTAAGAAGCCGCTCGTCCATGGTCCCGAGGACGCACAGGATCATGGCGTCCGGATTGTACTTCCGGACCTCCTTCAGGAACTTCCGGTACTCCGCCTTGAAATGCGCGTTCCGCTCCGGAATCGTCCGGCACCAGCTGCAGTCGTTCGTGCCGAGATTGATCAGCACGAGCTGCGGAACAAAGCGGCTGAAGTCCCAGAGTCTCTTTTCGTCCGCTTCGATGAGCTGCTTTTTCTTCAGCTGCTCCTCCGCGGAAATATCCGTATAGGGGTAGATTTCCGGCATCAGATGCCCTGTCCCCGGCTCCGCCGCGCTCTCATCCACATAGTGCGAAATGATGCCGTTCCCGGACCACGAGATCAGGTTGACCTCGGCCTGAAGCTTTCCGGCAAGAAGCATCGAATAGGAGAGCGTCGGATTTTCCGTATCGGTCGAGAAGGGAATCAGTTCGCTATCCGCCTCCACGCCGTAGCCGCAGGTGATGGAATCGCCGATGATCTCCATGCGCCGCGAAGAAGCCTCCGGCGGCGGAAGCAGCGTCTTTCCGTCCGTCTCGATCCATTCGATCCCGCAGTACGCAAACGGCGCTTCCGAATACTTCATGATCGTAATCGTCACGTCCTTCGGTTCCTCGCTCTCAAAGAGGGAAATCTCCTGAATTCCTTTTTCGAGCATCAGCACTTTCGGCTGGTAGGCTTCTTCCTTAGCGGGATTTTCCCGCACATAAACCGCGATCCTCGCCTTCAGGTGCGCTTCCCAGTCTTCCGGGTTGCTGAGAATGCCCGCCGCGGCGCGTTTTCCGTAGAAACGGAAGGTGACGCCGGAGCCGGACCAGCCAAGGATCCGGACGCCGTTTTCAAACAGCGTCCGGCCCGTAATTTTCATCTGCTCTTCAGTTGCCTGAAATCTCATGATTGAATTCTCCGTAGATCAGAACAGAATATTTCCCGCTGCCTCCGCGTCCGCGAAAGGTCCGGGGATCGGAGACGCCGCCCTGCGTTCTCCGAAGTAGTCGAGGTTGAAGACGATCGGCGTGCCGTCCGGATTCTCGTAATACTCTTCCGGCTCGAAGGCCATCCCGAGCGTTTCCGTCGAAATGGTGCGGCAGGCAGTCTCCGGCAGGCAGTCAAAGATGTTTCCGGTCAGATGCCAGCCGTCTTCTCTCTCCTCCACGCCGACGGATACTTCATGCTCCGTATCGACGACCGCTCCTTTTTCCTGTTTGCAGGCTTTCGCGCCGTTGAAATAAACATTTCCTTCCACCCAGACCGGCAGATGGTCGTAATAGAGGTCCGGGTTCTTCGGCTGCGCGTAAATATTACAGTAGCCCTCGAACCAGGATTTCCACTCTTCTTCGGTCGGATATTCGTCAAAGACGTCCGTGCCGACCCTGAAGCGCATGTCGTCCCAGGGGTTCTTGCTCTTCGCGCCCATCTCGTCAAACATCATCTTGACCGGGTCGATGTCCGATTTCTGAATGAAAATGTTGTTGTAGATCCGGTCGTCGCCGTGCAGGATCGTCATGAAGCCGCAGACCTTCGTCCCGTGGATCTCGTGGTAGGGCGTGTAGCGCACCGAGGGCTTGTTCACGCCGTTATTGTCGGTTCCGATGCCGACCGCCGAGAAGGAACCGGCGATCAGGTTGTGCACCACCGCGACGCCCTGGGTCGCAAGCTTGAACGAGCGGTCCGACAGGAGCAGGTTGTTGTCAACCAGTGTCGGTCCGTGAGAGACCTCGATGAAGATATCCTCCCCCATCCCGACAACCGCGTCGCGGATTCTGTCCTCAGGAAGATCGCGAAGCGGGAAGGGCAGGCAGTTGTCGTGGAACAGGTTCTGCGTCACGCGCGTGCCCTGTGCCTGCCAGTCGAGCCACAGGCCTCTCGTGCAGTGGTGGATGTGGTTCCTTCTGTAAATCACGTCGATCGCCGCATGCATCTTGATGCCGCCGATCTCCGCGCCGGCAAGATTCTGCTTGAAATTCACATGATGGATGTGGTTGTCCTCAATCAGCGAGAACACGCCGCCGAGATGTCCCACAATACCGGTCTGCCCGCAGTCGTGGATGTGGCAGCGCCGCACGATATGCGAGCCGATGTGCTCCTTGTCCCAGCCTTCGTAAGAAGCCTGCAGGATGCAGTCGCGCTCGGTCTGCGTGCCGTCCTTGTACTTCCACTTCAGCCACTTGTTGTCGTTGTTCGGCTGCAGATATTTGCCGAGCGAAATGCCGGAGCACTTGGACTCGTAAACCTCGCAGTCCTCAATGATCCAGCCCTTCGACCAGTGCGGGCCGATCATGCCGTCCTGATAAGCGGTCG
>CAMPAR010000023.1 GCA_946632055.1 uncultured Lachnospiraceae bacterium | reverse complement strand
GACGTTTCCATCACCGGCAACTCCACCAACCCGACCCGTTTCCAGCATCCGGTTGCAGGCACCTATAAGAAGGAGCGCATCGAGGCCGGCAAGAAGTACTTCTCTGTTGCTTCCGGCGGCGGCACAGGCCGTACCCTTCATCCGGACAACATGGCGGCCGGTCCCGCTTCCTACGGTATGACCGACACCATGGGCCGTATGCACAGTGATGCACAGTTCGCAGGCTCCTCTTCCGTTCCGGCACACGTTGAAATGATGGGTCTCATCGGCGCGGGCAACAACCCGATGGTCGGCATGACCGTTTCCACCGCTGTTTCGATCGAAGAAGCTGCCAAGGCAGGAAAGTTCTGATCGAGTTTCATAAGAAAGCTGCAGCTCCGGCTGAAAACGCCGCGGCTGCAGCTTTTCTTCTTTCTATTCTGCATCATTCTGTTCCTCTTCTCTTGTCTCTCCACCCGATTTATGTTATACTCAGTCTACAACCGGATTTCCGCTTCTGTTGTCTTTTACTGTAAACAAACTTTACAGGAGGACTTAACCATGAAAAGAATTCTGTTCCTGCTTGCCGCACTCATCCTGCTTCTTTCCGTTCCGGTGCATGCGGATATCGTCTATGAACCCATGGGGGATGATTTTTATCTGACTCACAGCAGCGCCTGCGAAACCACTTACTACTGGTGCAGCTATAAGGTGATTTCGGAGACGTCGGTGGAGGTCGCCGTATCGCCGGAAGACTTCACCGCGGTCACAGAGCTTCAGCCGGGCGATGTCTTCTCCAGCAATACGACCTACCGCTCGGGTGATTCCGCCTGGTACTATGTGCGGAGTTTCTCCGGCCAGGATAAGGACGGCTGGATTTCCTCGGACCTTGTGGAGCGCCTTTATGACTCGGAGCTTTTCATTCTGGATCACGGCTCAGAGATCGGCGGAAACCTGAATCTTGACGTCTCGGAGCTTGATACAATCACCGCTGCCGCCTATCCCGGCGGGTACATCCTCGAAAGCCCGGACCTCGCGCTTTTTAAACGTAATGAGCCCGGCACGCCGGTTCAGTTTGAAAAAAGCTACACGGACCCCGAGGGAAAGCGCTGGGGATATCTCGGCTATTTCTACGGCGGTGTCAACGGATGGGTCTGCCTTGACGACCCGAACCTGACGGAAACGAAAATCGCCGACAAGCTGACGGTTTCGGAGGTCCGGGGGAGCAGCGAAAACGGACAAAAAGCCTCTTCGGACGCTTCTTCGGAATCCCCCTCGGAAGCTCCATCGGAATCCATATCCCCTTCCGAGCTTCCGGTGGCCGATTCCGTTCATCCCACCGTTCTCATCGGCATTCTCTGCGGCGCTGCCGTGCTCACGGCCGCCGTCGTACTGATTTTGATCCTGAAAAGGAAGAAAAAAGCAAATAAATAATCGGAGGTTTTCCATGTCTAATTTCTGGGATAACAGCGTCTGGGGCTTTGTCTGCATGTGCGCCGTGATTCTGCTGTCACTGCTTCTCGCCAACGGCCTGAAGCGAACCGTCAAAGTGCTTCAGCGCTCGCTGATTCCGACCTCGGTGCTCGGCGGACTCATGCTTCTCCTGCTCTCCTGGATCTACCGGAAAATCACGGGAAACGTGCTGTTTGACACGGCCTTCTTCGGCGGAAACGGCATGAATACGCTGGAGATCATCACCTATCACGCGCTCGCGCTCGGCTTCATAGCCTCCACCTTCCGTTCCCAGAACAGCAGGCTGTCCAAAGAGCGGCAGAGAGATATCCTGAATACCGGCACGACCACGGTGGCGTCCTATCTCATTCAGGCGATTTTCGGACTGCTCATCACGATTATCGCGGCCATGCTCGTGAAGGATTTCTTCGTGGCGGCCGGGCTTCTTCTGCCCTTCGGCTACGGTCAGGGCACGGGGCAGGCGCTGAACTACGGCAGCATTTATGAGGCCGACTACGGCTTCCGCGGCGGAAGATCCTTCGGCCTCACGATCGCGGCCTGCGGCTTCCTCTCCGCCTCGATCGGCGGCGTCATCTGGCTGAACATCCTGAAAAAGCGCGGCAAATATCAGTGGTCTGACGAAAAAGGCGCCCTGATCCGCGAGAATGAAATCCAGGGCGAAAACGAGATCCCGATGAACGGCGCGCTCGACAAACTGACCGTCCAGATCGCCATTGTCATCGGCACCTATTTCCTCGCCTATCTCGTCATGCTGCTCCTCGGCACGCTGGTTCCGGGCTTCCGCTCGGTCGTCTACGGCTTCAACTTCCTCTTCGGCGTACTGGCGGCGATTCTTGTGAAGAAAATCATGGGCCTCCTGCAGAAAGCGAAGATTTCTAAGCGCGAGTACCGGAACTCCTTCCTGATGACGAGAATCAGCAATTTCTGCTTCGATATCATGGTAGTCGCGGGCGTGGCGGCGATCCGCCTCGAGGTACTCTCCGGCTACTGGTGGATCATCCTGATCCTCGCCGTCACAGGGCTTCTTGTCACCTTCTTCTACAACCGTCTCATCGCTGTGAAGCTGTTCCCGGATTACACGGAGGAGCAGTTCCTCGCGATGTACGGCATGCTGACGGGCACGGCCTCGACCGGCGTCATGCTGCTCCGGGAGGTCGATCCCGACTTCAGGACGCCGACCGCGGACAATCTGGTGTATCAGAACTTCCCCGCGATGATCCTCGGCTTCCCGATCATGCTGCTCGCCAATCTCGCCCCGACAAAGCCGTGGCTCGTGCTGGCGATTGCGGGAGGACTGTTCATCGTGATGAATCTGATCCTGTTCCGCAGCCGGATTTTCAGGCGCATCAAAAAATGACACAACGGGGACAGGGCAGACAGGTCAATTTGAATGAAAATTGACCTGTCTGCCCTGTCCCCATCAGTCACTAAGGAGGAATACGATATGTCTTATCAGAAAAACCACCCCTGGGAAAACCCGGAGCTTATCAGCGAAAACACGCTGCCATACCGGGCCCACTTCACCCCCTACGACAATGTGAAGGCCGCGCTTTCCGGAAACGGGCAGAATACGCCCTACCGGCGGCTTCTGGACGGAATCTGGGACTTCAAGCTTGAAAAATCGCCGCTTCTCGTCGATCCGGCTTATACCCAGACGGATTTTGAGCCGGACGAGTCCTGGGGAAAAATCCGGGTTCCGGGCTGCTGGCAGATGCAGGGCTACGGCGGTCATCCGGTGTACAGCGGCGCGCCCTACCTCTTCCCCGTGGAACCGCCCTTTGTCGCGACGGACAACGATACCGGCTGCTACCGCACCGAGTTCACCCTGCCGCAGGCGATGGAGGATCGGCGGGTTATTCTCCGCTTCCTCGGGGTCGGCTGCATGTTCTACGTCTATGTCAACGGAACGTGCGCCGGCATGTCAAAAGGCTCCCATATGACGGCCGAGTTCGATATCACGAAGCTTCTGCACCCCGGGAAAAATACGCTCGCGGTGACGGTGCTTCGCTTCTGCGACGGCAGCTATATCGAGATCCAGGACATGTACCATATGTCCGGCATCTTCCGGGACGTCGAGCTTCTCGCGGAGCCTCTTCAGGGAGCGATTGAGGATATCTCTGTTAAAGCGGATATGAACGGAAAACTTGAAGCGAGCATTAAGCTGAGAAGATGTGAGGAAAGCGACCCGATCGGCGGAGCGGAGCTTTCCGCAAAGGACGCGTGTGTCCGAGCCGTTTTATATGACGGAAATGAACCTCTTTCGAGCACCGAATGCCGCCCCGATCCGGAATCGGCCTCCGCTTCCTTCTCCATGCAGCTTGATCATCCGAAGCTCTGGTCGGCGGAGGAGCCGAATCTCTATACGCTCGTGCTGGAATCGAACGGCTTCCATATTCCGATTCGCGTCGGCTTCCGCACGATCGAGCGCCGCGGCGTCGAGGTTCTGGTCAACGGACGTCCGATCAAGGCGCGCGGCGTGAACCATCACGATACCAATACCGACACCGGCTGGGCCGTCGGACGGGAAGCGCTCCTTCAGGACGTGCTCCTCATGAAGCGCCACAACATCAACTTCGTCCGCACGAGCCACTATCCTTCCGATCCGTATTTCTATGATCTCTGCGACGAATACGGCCTGTATGTGCTGGACGAGGCGGACATCGAGTGCCACGGAATGACCGCGCTCGAGTGGGACATGCTGAGCAAAGATCCGGCATGGAAAAAGGCCTATGTCAGCCGTGTGCTTCGGATGGTTTACCGGGACCGCAATCACCCCTCGGTCCTTGCCTGGTCTCTCGGAAACGAGTCCTCCTTCGGCGAAAACCACGTGGCGGCCTCCGAGGCCGCGAAAAGCGTCGATGACCGGCTGATTCACTACGAAGCCGCCCGCGTCATGCCCCGCTTCACCACGGAAGAGCTCATGGAAGACCCCGAAAAGCGTTACGCCCAGCAGGAAGCGCGCGATAAGGCGCCCTGGGATCCCTGTACGGATTTCGAATCCGTCATGTACCCCTCGATCGACCGGCTGGAAATGTTCGCGAAACGCGAGGACGACCGGCCCTTCTTCGTCTGCGAATACGCGCACAGCATGGGCAACAGCCCCGGAAACCTGAAGGAATACTGGGAGACCATTTACCGCTATCCGAAGCTCTTCGGCGCCTGTGTCTGGGAGTGGCAGGACCACGGCCTGCGCGCCTTTACGGAGGACGGAAAGCAGTATTTTGCCGGCGGAAACGACTACGGCATGCCCTTCGAGCTGCACGGCGCGAACGGAAACTTCTGCAACGACGGCCTGATCGCCCCGGACAAAACGCCGCATCCGGCGATGACGGAGCTGAAGAAGGTCTACCAGCCCGTTTATGTCTCGCTCGTATCGGAAGACCCGCTGAAAATCCGCCTGACGGCGCACGATTCCTATGTCCCGGGACTGCTGGAATGCGCGTATGAACTCGTACAGGACGAAAAGCTGCTTTCTTCCGGCACGCTTGACCTTGCACCGCTTCAGCCGCTCTCCTCTGCCGAGCTTTCCGTCCCGGCGGATTTCCCGGACGGCGAAGCCTTCCTGAATCTTCGCTTCACGCTTGCGAAAAAGCAGAACTACGCGCCGCGCGGCTTCCTCGTCGCTTCGGAGCAGTTCGTGCTGAATGAAGGCGCCGGTCTGAAAGACCTTCCGCTTCCTTCTTCGGCGGGGTCTCTCACCTCCGCGCTGGAGGGCTTCCTGTACCGGATTTACGGCGAGGATTTCACGGCGGCCTTCGACCTTCTTCACGGCGAGCTCGTCTCCTTCGTTTCCGGCGGCACGGAGCTTCTTACGCGCCCGATGAAGCCGAATTTCTGGCACGCGCCGACGGACAATGACATTTCCTTCGGCCACGGCATCTGCGAGAAATGGCTGGCCCGCGGCGTCGACCGCCTCGTTTCCCGGCTGAAGGAGGAGCCCGTCATCCTGGGCGACGGCGAAAGCCTGATCACCTGGGACGATCACACCGTGGTCCGCAGGAGCTTCGGCAGGATCACGCTGAACTTCAAAAAGCGCTGGGGCGCGAATCCGACGGCCATGGCCATCGATACCGAGGAAGTCTGGACCGTCTACGCGGGCGGCTCCATCGATATTCATACCGACTACCGGGAGCTTCCCTTCCCGCGCGCCGAAAAGGAAGATTTCTGGTGGCCGCGCCTCGGTATGACGCTGTCCCTTCCCGCCGCGTACGACCGTGTGCGCTGGATCGGCAGAGGACCGGGCGAAAACTACGTAGACCGCGCCTTCGCGTCCGATCTCGGGCGCTATGAAGCGGCGGTTCCCGACCTGCACACGAGCTATGCACGGATGCAGGCCAACGGCACGCGCACGGATACGCGCTCGCTTCTCGTCGCCGATTCCCGCGGCTCGGGGCTCCTTTTCACCGCGCTCTCAGCCCCCTTCTCCTTCACCGTCCACGACTATACGGACGAAGCGCTGACAGAAGCCTGGCACGAATACCAGCTGGAGCGCGGAGAGCTCACCGTCGTCGATATTGACCTTGCGGAGACCGGCATCGGCTCGAATTCCTGCGGGCCGGAACCGCTCGCAAAATACAAGCTGTACCTGAAGGACCGGGCGCTTTCCTATGCCTTCCGCATCACGCCCGTACGGCAGTAGGAAGCTTTCATCGGTTGATGTATCCGAGAAGATCGTCCATCCCGCCGCAGATTAATGTGTACGCGAGCTCCGACAGTTCTTCCGTCGTCAGCTTTTTCCCGTCCAGCGCCCAGCTCCGGTAAATCGTGAAGCAGGCGTTGTTCAGGTAATCCTTGATAATGGAGCGGGTGCTTTCATTCACCTGCTCGATGCCTTCGCTTTCTTTCGGCGCCTGCCGGCTGACCGAGTCTCCGACCCGCTGGAAAAAATGGAGACCGCAACGGCTCATCACGAGCTTTTCCGCGAGCGGCGGCACCTTCGGAAGATACAGGAAGAAGCGGCGGACCCGGTTCGGAAGATCCTCAAAGCCTTCCGACGGTCCGACATCCCTGATGTACCTTTCCGCAATCTCCGAAATGTACTCTTCCATGAGGTCATCGAGATACGTATAGTGGGAATAAAAGGTCTTCCGGTTGATCATTGCGCGCTCGCAGAGCTCCTTGACGGTGATCTTGTCGTAGTCCTTTTCCATCAGCAGCTCTTCAAAGGCCCGGTGGATCGCCCGCCGGGTCTTTTCGACCCGAAGATCTTTCACTTTTTCTGCAGTCATAACTATTTCTCTCCCTTTCGCCGTCCTCCGCTTCCGAATGATCTTTCACAGGAAAGGCCGGGCAAAGCCACACTATTTAAAATCTGTTGCTTATTCCATCTTCAGCGGAAACTGACGGTTGATTTTTTCTCCGTCCTTTATTATATTACATCCCGGATGCAAAAGCAACATGTGTTACCTGGCTTGTGTCTTAATGGAAATGCAGGGAATGGCTTCTGAGTTTTACTTTACGGGTCCCTGCATTTTTCTATGGGATCCGGTTAGTCGGGACTATGCAAAACAGCCAAAGAATAGCAGTTTTTGCCTTTCTTTTTATCGGGGTTTTTCTTTGACAAATGGCGGGATCTGTGCTATTCTTTCGAGTAAGCATGCATGAAACGGAAATCAATCATTGATAAGGAGGACACTATGAAAAACAGACTTCTGAGAATCGTATCTTTCATTGTTGCTGCCGCGCTCGTAATGTCTCTTGCCGCCTGCGGAAATTCCGGCAAGAAGGACATGCTGGCACGGATCAAGGAGAAAGGCACGCTTGTCATCGGTACGGAGGGCAACTGGTCTCCGTGGACCTATCACGATGAGAACGACCAGCTGGTCGGACTTGATATCGAGATCGGCACCCTGATCGCGGAAGGACTCGGCGTGAAGCCGGACTTCCAGGAAACCGACTGGGACGCGATCCTCGCCGGCGTGGATTCCGGACGCTTCGACATTGCCTGCAACGGCGTCGGCTACACGGAAGAGCGCGCTGAAAAATATGCCTTCTCCACCCCTTATGTATACACCCATAAGGTGCTGGTCGTCAGCGGAGACAATACCGATATCAACTCCATGGAAGACCTGAAGGGCAAGACGACGGCCAACTCCCCGGGAAGCACCTACGCCGCGATCGCGGAGGAGTACGGCGCGACGGTCACGTCCGCCTCGACACTTGACCAGACGATTGAGCTCCTGCTTCAGGGACGCGTCGACGCCACGATCAACGCCCAGGTTTCGATTGAGGACTACCTCGCCCAGCATCCGGACGCCAATCTGAAGGTCGTCCAGGTTCTCGAGGGCGATCCGGTCGCCTTCCCGATGCCGAAGACCGAGGACGCCGCAAGCTACGTCGAAGCGGTCAACAAGATCCTCGACGATCTCCGCAAGAGCGGAAAGCTGTCGGAGATTTCGATGAAGTACTTCAATCTCGACCTGACGAAGGAAGACTGATCCTGGACATTACGATACCAGAATCAAAAGGTGATATCCGGAGCGTTCCGCACTGCGTGACTCCTCGCTCCTCCTGCATTCCGCACTCCCGTGGGAGCAAACTCCCACTTCGTGCTCCATGCAGGACGGTCAAAGAGCCTTTTCCTCCATCAGCATGCAAGCATGCATGTCGGAACGGCTTTTGACCTTTATATCACATCATACGATTTTTACGGAGAATCGAAACAGGGGGCTTTCTCTCTCTGTTTCGATTCTCTTCTGTAAAGGCTCAGAAAGGGTGCTGACAGTGAAAAACGCTGATCTTTTCATCAACGAAACTGATTACGCCGATCTTGACATGGAAGACGCCGACGCGCATCTTTCATCCGCTCTTCGTTTCCGCACCACGAGCTATATCGACACCTCGCGTATTGATTACGCGCAGTTCACGGCCTTCCATGATTTCCTGAAAAAAACCTATCCCCACGTGCTTTCCGCTTCCGAGTGGGAAGAAATCGGTTACAGCCTTCTGATCCGGATTCCCGGCTCGGACTCCTCGCTGAAGCCCGCGCTCTTCATGGCGCACCAGGACGTCGTGCCGGTCGTGCCGGGCACGGAACAGGACTGGCTGCATGATCCCTTCTCGGGCGATATCGCGGACGGCTTCATCTGGGGGCGCGGCGCCATGGATATCAAGGAAATGCTGATCGGCATTCTGGAATCCGCCGAATACCTCCTGTCGCATGGGAGGCAGTTCCGCCGGAGCGTGTATCTTGCCTTCGGGGAAGACGAGGAAACCGTCTCGGTCGGCGCGGTGGCAATCTGCAAAACACTTCAGGAGCGCGGCGTCGAGCTTGAATACGTACTCGACGAAAGCTCGGCGGACGTGCTGGACGCCGCCGATTACGGCGCGCCGGGAACGCTCGTCTGTACGGTCGGAACCTATGAGAAGGGCTATGCGGATATGAAGCTGACCGCCTGTTCGCGCGGCGGCCACAGCTCGAATCCTTTCCGCGGAACCTCGCTCCAGACGCTCGCGAAGGCCATTACGGCGATTACGGAGCATCCGACGAAGCCGCATCTTTCCGATGCGATCCGAAGCGCGCTAAATACGCTCCGTCCGAAAATCACGGAGGAGCCCATGAAAACCTGGGTTCAGGATATCGATGCCCACGAGGAGGAAATCATCCGGTGGTTTCTCTCGAAGGAAGGGCTGTATCATCAGGTCCGCACGACCTCCGCGCCGACCCAGATCGATCCGGGTTCGCCGGCCGGAAACGTGATGCCGCAGAATATGTCCGCGGTCATCAATTTCCGTCTCGCACCGCCTGATACGCCGGAAAGCCTGCTGCAGCACTGCCGGGAGGTCACAAACGGCGAGGTGGAGCTGTCCTATGTTCAGGAGATTGAAGCCTCCCGCCCCTCCGATACGAACGCGCTCGGCTACCGGAGCCTGACTGCCGCGGCCGGACACTATTTCGACCGGGTGATCTTCATCCCGGTGCAGAACCGGGGCGCAACCGACGCCCGCCGCTACGAGCCGGTCTGCCGCTGCTGCCTCCGCTTCGGCCCCTTCCTCGAGGAGGAAGCCATTTCCGCCGAAGGCATTCACGGTACGAATGAACGCATCTCCTTAAGAGCCTATCATCAGGGCATCCGGGTGCTCGTCAGGATGATGGAAAGCACCTGCTGTTTAGAAAGAGTTTAATACATGGACACACGTTTATGGAAAATTCTGCTGGAAGCCTTCCCGAGGCTTCTCGGCTATGGCATTACCGTTACAATTCCGCTGACCATCATCAGCTTCGCGCTCGCGCTGGTCATCGCGGTCGCCGTCGCGCTGGTTCAGTACGCCGACATCAAGGTTCTCAGGCAGATCTGCCGTTTCTATATCTGGGTCATCCGCGGAACCCCGCTTCTTGTTCAGCTGTACCTTGTCTTCTACGGCTTTCCGAAGCTCGGTATCAAGCTGGAGGCCTTCCCGACGGCCATCCTCGTGTTCGGTTTCAATGAAGGCGCCTACATGGCGGAAACCGTCCGCGGCTCCCTGGAGAGCGTATCGAGAGGCCAGGTGGAGGCCGGCTACTGCGTCGGCATGAACTATATGCAGATTATGTGGCATATCGTCCTGCCGCAGGCCTTCCGCACCGCCTTCCCCGCGCTCGGAAACTCCCTGATTTCCATGGTCAAGGGCACTTCTCTCGCCGCCACGATCACGGTGATGGAAATGTTCCGTCAGGCGCAGGTCATCAACGGACGCGTATACGAATCCCTCGGCCTGTACACCGAGGTCGCGCTGATCTATCTCCTGTTCTGTACGGTGCTCTCCTGGCTGCAGCGCTGGGGTGAGAAGAAGCTTGGAACCTATGGAGGGAAAAAGGCATGATTCTTGAAGTGAAAGGCCTTCGCAAATCCTTCGAAGGCAAGGAAATCCTGAAGGGCATCGAGCTCTCGGTCGAAAAGGGCGACGTGGTCGCCATCCTCGGGCCCTCCGGCTCCGGTAAGACGACGACGCTTCGCTGCCTGAATTTCCTGGAGACCGCCGATGAGGGCGAGCTTGTTTTCGACGGCGCGCACTACGACATGCACCGCGCCGGGAAGAAGGAAATCGCCGAGATCCGCAAGAAAACCGCCTTCGTCTTCCAGAACTACAACCTGTTCCAGAATAAAACGGTTCTCCAGAATGTCATGCTGGGACTGACCGCCGCACGCGGCATCAGGAAGGCGGAAGCCCGCGAAATTGCCGTCAAGGCGCTGACACACGTCGGAATGGCCGACAAGCTCTCGAGCTACCCCGCGCAGCTCTCGGGCGGACAGCAGCAGCGTGTGGCGATTGCGCGCGCGCTTGCCACGAGTCCCGATATCATCTACTTTGACGAACCGACCTCCGCGCTCGATCCGGAGCTGATCGGAGAAGTTCTCTCCGTCATGCGCCAGCTCGCGAAGGAGGGCATGACGATGCTCGTCGTCACGCACGAGATGGAATTTGCGCGCAACGTCTCCTCCAAGGTTATTTTCATGGAAGACGGCTCGATCGTCGAGCAGGGCCCCGCGAAGGAATTCTTCGAGAATCCGAAGGAAGAGCGCACCCGCGAATTCATCAATTTCATTCTCGGACAGGGGGAAGCATGACGCCGCAGGAACTTCTGGAAATACTTCATGTTGCGGAGAAACTGAAGTGCCGGACCCGGCACTGCGATACGACTTCGGGAAGACGCGAGTCCGTCGCCGAGCACAGCTGGCGGCTCGCTCTGATGGCGATGCTTCTTGCCCCGGAGCTTCTCAGGGAATATCCCTCGCTGGATACGGAAAAGCTGCTTCAGATGTGCCTCATCCACGACCTCGGCGAGGCCTTCACGGGCGATATTCCGGCTTTCGAGAAGACCGAATCGGACGCCGACACCGAAGACCGCCTGTTTAAGGCCTGGATTGGCCGTTTTCCCGAGCCGCAGCGCTCCGGGTGGGAGAATCTGCTTTCAGAGATGAACGCCCTGAAAACGCCCGAATCGCGCGTTTACAAGGCGCTTGACAAGCTGGAGGCGGTGATCCAGCACAACGAATCGGACATCCGCTCCTGGCTTCCGCTGGAATACGACCTGCAAAAAGACTACGGCTGGGAGGAAATGAAGGTTTCCGGTTATCTGACAAAGCTCCGGGAGCAGGTGCTTCAGGACACGATAAAAAAGATCGAAGAGGAGGGCTGACGCCCTCCTCTTCGATCTTTTTTACGATCCTCATTCACCCAGGTTTTCCTTCCGGGTTACCGTGACCTTGTTTTCGTAATTCGCGAAGATCGCGTCGACCTTCTTCTTATCGGGTGCCTTGGTAAGAAGACTCACAACAGGCACGACGATGAAGCCGACGAGCATGGCAATCGCGCCGGAACGCACGGAAGAGGTGAAGATGTACTTCAGAACCGGCGCGCCGAAGTTATTGCCCGAAAGCGAAATGTAGAGCTGCACGAGCTCGATTCCGACGCCGGTGATGAAGCTGGCGATCACGCCGGCCTTCGTTGTGCGCTTCCAGTACAGGCCGTAGAGGAAGGGCGCGAGGAAAGCGCCGGCAAGCGCGCCCCACGAAACGCCCATCATCTGCGCGATGAAGGTGAAGCCGAAGGTGTCCTTGACGATGGCGATGACCGCCGAGACGATGATGAAGAAGACGATAAAGATCCGCATGATGAGGACCTGCTTCTTCTCTCCGACCTCCTTCTTCGTCGCGGGAATCACGACGTCGAGCGCCAGCGTGGACGACGAAGTCAGGACGAGCGATGAGAGGGTGGACATCGACGCGGAAAGCACGAGGACGATCACGATCGCGATGATGATCGAGGGCAGTCCGGAAAGCATCGTCGGAACGATTGCGTCAAAATTGACCTTGCCCGCTTCGTTCACGACCTGATCCGCATAGAGCCGGCCGAAGCCGCCGAGGAAATAACAACCGCCGGCGACGATGATCGCAAAGGCCGTCGAAATGATCGTGCCCTTCTTCACGGCGTCCTCCGACTTGATCGCGTAGAACTTGCCGACCATCTGCGGAAGGCCCCAGGTGCCGAGCGAGGTCAGGATGACGACGAAGAGGAGCGCCAGGGGATCCGGTCCCAGGAAAGCCGTAAAACCGCCGTTTAAAGCCGTTCCGGTATCAATCTGCGAGAGTTTGTTCATCGACTCCATGAAACCGCCGTTCTGCGTCAAAACAGAGGCGATCACGGCCACAATACCGAAGAGCATGATGATGCCCTGGATGAAGTCGTTGATGGCGGTCGCCATATAGCCGCCGAAGATCACGTAGAGCGCGGTCAGCGCCGCCATGATCACGATGACCAGCCAGTAGGGCATCGAGAATGCCATGTTGAACAGGCTGGACAGGCCGTTATACAGGGATGCCGTATAGGGGATCAGGAAGATGAAGACGATGACGGACGCGATGATCCGAAGATTCTTCGAGCCGAAGCGCCGGTCGAAGAAGTCGGGCATCGTCTTGCTGTCCAGATACTGGGTCATGACGCGGGTTCTGCGGCCGAGGACGACCCAGGCGAGAAGCGAGCCGATAAAGGCGTTCCCGAGGCCGATCCAGGTGGACGCGAGGCCGAAGCTCCAGCCGAACTGTCCGGCGTAGCCGACGAAGATGACGGCTGAGAAGTACGAGGTGCCGAACGCGAAAGCCGTCAGCCACGGACCGACCGCGCGGCCGCCGAGCACGAAGCCGCTGACGTCGGTCGAGTGCCTGCGGCAGTAGACGCCGACGCCGACCATGACCGCGAAGAACGCGACGATGAGTAAAATCTGCAGTACCATGATGTTTTTCTTTTTGCCTCCTCTTTGATGGGTATTGATAACGGTCCTTTTACACACTGAATCGTTATCTTTTTATCATAGCGGGGAACCGCCCCGAATGATTCAGTTTTACTCCGGTCTCATTTCCTTTAAGAGCTGTTCCGCAAGCAGGACGATGTCCGTCGCGCAGCTTCCATAGGCGTTTTCCTTCTGGGCTTCCCGCATCGCTTCCCGCACCTCGGGATTGTCGCACAGAAGCTTCGCCTTCTCGGCCGCTTCCTCCGGCCCGCCGGCCGCAAAGGAGATGCCGTGATCGTTGAAGAATTCCGCGTTGGCGGTTTCGCAGCCCGGAATCGGCGGCGTGTGGACGAGTGGCGTGCGCGAAACCAGCGCTTCCGTGGAGCTTAAGCCGCCGGGCTTGCTCATCAGCACATCGCAGGCCGCCATATAGTCCGCCACGCGGTCCGTAAAGCCGACCGCCCGGATCGAAGGGTCGTCCGCATAGCGCTTTTCGAGCGATTCCTTCATTTCCGCATTGTTTCCGCAGATGATGTAGAGAAGGAAGGGATGGTCAAAGGCCTTCTTCAGGGCCGCCGTGTATTTCGGCAGGTTTCCGAAGCCCATCGAGCCGCCCATCATCAGCACCATCGACGCGTCCTTCGGAATTCCGAGCTCTTCGCGCGCGGCGTCCTTCTCGGGCCCGTTCGAGAACACCTTCTTGACCGGGATGCCGAGCGGCAGGAGCTTATCCTTTTCGAGGCCGTGATCCAGGAATTCCTCCATCAGATCTCTGTGGGGGATAATGATCCGGTCGCAGCCGACGTCCTCCTCAAAGGGCACGCAGGTGTAATCGGTATTGATGTAAATGCAGGGGGTCGTCAGCAGAAATTCATCCTTTTTCAGCACGGTCAGGGATTCGGCCGCAATGATGTGCGTGGCGATGATCGTATCGTAGCGCTCCCGCTCCACCAGCCTCAGAATTTTCTTCGAATCCATCTTCCGGATGTAGTACAGCGGCGATTTCCGCTTTTCCGAGGACATGTTTCCCCAGAGATTGTAAGCCATACCGAAGGCTTCGGGCATGCGGTTGACCATGTTCAGGTAGGCGTCGGAAACAAAGTTCGACATCTTCTGATTCGTGATCGCGATCGTGTCCACGACGTCGCAGCGATGCCCGGCATCGACGAACGCTTCCTGAAGCGCATGTCCGGCCGCATTGTGGCCGCCTCCGGTATTGCAGGATAGAATTAATGCTTTCATAATGACTCTAGAACCTCTTCGTACTGTAGACGGCGGCGGTCCAGCCGCCGATTTCCGTCTCTAGACAGCCCTCCCGGATTTCTCTTTTCGCCACGCCGATATTGTAGCCGGCGTCGTTCGTTTCCATGATCCGGTAAATGACGGCCTCTTCCGGCATTTCGATGGCGCGCACCGGGACGCGGAGCTTTCTCGACTTCTCGGAGTGGTTGATCACGATAAGCGCCGAGCCGCTTTCGTCAAAGCGCCCGTAGACCACGAGCCCGTAGTCCTCCGTGATTTCCCGGAAGGAGCCGGTCCGAAGGAAGCTTAAGCTCTGATGCATCCGGATCAGATCCCGGTGGAAGCTGATGATGTCCCATTTTTCCTGTCCCCAGGGGTAGGGCCTGCGGCTGTCCGGATCGGTCCAGCCCGTCACGCCGGTCTCGTCGCCGTAGTAGATCGTCGGAGCGCCGGGAAGCGTAAAGAGCATGACCGCACCTTCGCGGAAGGTCGCGTAGGAAATGCCCTCGTCCGCCGCACGCGCGCCGACGCTCTGCAGCCGCCCCACCCGGTGATTCGTCCGCGTGAGGAAGCGGGAATGGTCGTGGTTCGAGAGCTCGTTCATCGCCGACAGCAGCGACTGCCCCGGCAGACGGCTCATTTTCTCCCGCAGCAGGTAGAAAAACTCCTGCCCGTTCGCATAGAGCACAGGATCGTAGCGGTCCGAATGCTTCTCCATCCCGGTCAGGAAATAGCTGACCGGCTCCATGAAGGCGTCGTAATTCATGACCGTGTCCCACTGGTCGCCGCGCAGCCATTCACGCGGATTTCCGTAGTGTTCGGCGATCAGGATCGCTTCCGGATTCGCCGCGCGCACCACCCGCCGGAATTCGCGCCAGAACTCGTGATTATAGCGCTTCCCGGGACCGAGATCCGCCGCCACGTCAAGCCGCCATCCGTCGCAGGAATACGGCGGGCTGACCCATTTGGCCGCGATCCGCAGGATTTCCTTCTTCACCGCGTCCGAACTTTCATAATTCAGCTTCGGAAGCGTCGGATTGTTCCACCAGCCGAGATATTTGCTGTTATAAGGCCACTCGCCTTCCGGCGTAAAGTAGAAATAATCGTGATAGGGGCTCGATTCGGAAATATAGGCGCCGGTTTCAAAGCCCTTCGTGTCTTCGTAAATCCGCTCGCGGTCCATCCATTTGTGGAAGGAGCCGCAGTGGTTGAACACGCCGTCCAGGATGATCCGCATGCCGAAGGAATGCACTTCCTTCACGAAATCCGCGAACCAGGCATTGCTCTTTTCCAGCGTCTCCCGGTCGGTGGTCACATGCCGGTAGTGCTCGGACCAGCGTCCGTTCTCGCATTTGTTGCCCTCATGCCCCGAAGCGCAGCCCGTGAGATGCGGATCGATATAGTCATAGTCCTGAGCGTCGTAGCGGTGGTTCGAGGGCGAAAGGAAGATCGGATTCAGATACAGGACCTCCACGCCGAGCTGCCTAAGATACGGCAGCTTTTCCCGCACGCCGACGAGATCGCCCCCGTAAAAACGTCGCACGTCAAGGTCGTGAACCGGCGAAAACCAGTCCTCCACTCCTTCGACCGGCGCACCGAGATACCGGTACTCTCCGCTTCTCACGGCGCTTTCCCGGTTTCCCCGGCGGAAGCGGTCCGGGAAGATCTGGTACATCACCGCCCCGTAGGCCCACTCCGGCGTATGAAAATCCGGGTCGAAATCAAACATGTAGTCGTCGGTAATGTACTCCTCGGAGGTCGCGCCGAGCTTGTTGAAAAAGCAGCGATCCGTGCCGGAAAACACCACGAAGGCATAGGAAAAGCGCCGTTTGTCGGCCGTATACTTCGCCTCGTAATAGTCGAAGCCGTTCCTCGTAAAGGCTTTTTTCAGTTCAAAGCGGACCGTCCGCCCGAAAAGAAGCACGCGGTCCGCATTGCCCTCCGCCGTCCGGAAGCGGAAGGTCACCTCCGTCCCCGGACAAAACGACACAGGAAAGCGGTAGAATGCGGTTTCATCCGCAAACAGCGCTTCCCGGTTGACTTTCCGTTCTTTCAGTTCCCGTTTTTCAGGATTCCCCATAATAAATCGCTTCAAACTCTTCTTTCGTCAGTTTTTCGGCCTCGATCAGTTTTTCAGCGCCTTTTGTAAGGATCTCCCGTTTTCCGAGAAGAATCGATTTCGCCTTTTCATAACACTCACTGATGATCCGTTTGACCTCGGCTTCAATCTCATTATAGACTTCGCCGCCGTAGGTCTTCATATGTCCGAGGTCGCGTCCCATAAAGACCGCGTCCTGCTGCTGTTCGTAATTGATAAATCCGATCCGCTCGGACATGCCGTATTTCATGACCATGTCGCGCGCGACCTCCGTCGCCTGTCGGATATCCTGCGAGGCGCCGGTCGTAATCTCTGAGAACTCGAGATCCTCGGCGATCCGTCCGCCCATGCTGACCATGATCGTCTGCAGCATCTTGGACTTCGTCACGAACATTTCGTCGTTCTCCGGGAGCGGCATCGTGTAGCCGGCCGCGCCTAAGCCCGTCGGAATGATCGAGATCGTGTGCACCGGGCCCACGTCCGGCAGCGCCTCAAAGAGAATCGCGTGGCCCATCTCATGGTAGGCCGTGATCCGCTTCTCCTTCTCGGAAATCACCTTCGAATGCTTCTCCGCGCCGATGCCGACCTTGACAAAGGCCTCGTTGATGTCCTCCTGCGCGATGAAGCCGCGGTTTTTCCGCGCGGCGCCGATCGCGGCTTCGTTCATCAGGTTCTCCAGATCCGCGCCGGCAAATCCGGCGGTCGTCTGCGCCACGCGGTGCAGATCCACATCGTCGCCGAGCCGTTTGTTGCGCGCGTGCACCTGCAGAATCTCCTCCCGGCCCTTGACGTCCGGCCGGCCGACCGCCACCTTCCGGTCGAAACGCCCCGGACGGAGGATGGCCGGATCGAGAATGTCCGCGCGGTTCGTGGCCGCCATCACAATAATGCCTTCATTGACCGAGAAACCGTCCATTTCGACCAGGAGCTGGTTCAGGGTCTGCTCTCTTTCATCATGTCCGCCGCCGAGACCCGAGCCTCGGATTCTCGCCACCGCGTCGATTTCGTCGATGAAAATGATGCAGGGGGCGTTTTTCTTGGCGTCGTTAAAGAGGTCCCGCACACGCGAGGCGCCGACGCCGACGAACATTTCCACGAAATCCGAGCCGGAGATCGTGAAGAACGGCACGCCCGCTTCGCCCGCGACAGCCTTCGCGAGCAGCGTTTTTCCGGTGCCGGGAGGGCCGACAAGCAGCACGCCCTTCGGGATTCTCGCGCCGAGATCCGTATATTTCCCCGGATCCTGCAGGAAATCGACCACCTCGAACAGCTCTTCCTTTTCCTCCACAAGGCCCGCCACGTCCCGGAACTTGATCGGATTCTTGTCGGAATCCGTCATCCTGGCGCGGTTCTTGGTAAAGGAGCTCATCGGATTTCCGCCCGATCCGCCGTTTGCCACATTCATCCGGCTGGTCATCATCATAAAGATGAACATGCAGCCGCCGAGCATCAGGATCGTCGGAAGGATCGCCGAAAGGAAGACCTGATCGCCGGGAACGTCGGAGAATTTCAGCTTCAGATCCTTCTCCAGAAGGACCTTCGCCTCCTCGTTCACGTCGGGAACGTTGACGCAGTAAACTTCCTTCCCCGAAGTCTCGTAATAAACCTGGCCGGTCGGCACCTGGTTGTTCTGCCGGATTTCGGCCTCCGTAATCAGGTTGCTCTCAAGGTCGCTCAGGTACTGTCTGTAAGTGACCTCGACCGCATGATTGAAAAAGCGCTGGAACAGGAAGGCGCCTCCGAGAAGCACCAGGAGAAACACCACATAAACCAGCATTCCTGTCCGTCTTCTGCCCTGTTGATTATTCACGCTCGTCTCCTAATTCATCGATCACGCCGATGTACGGCAGATTTCTGTAATGCTCCGCATAATCGAGTCCGTAGCCGATCACGAACTTATCCGGAATTTCAAAGCCCGTATAGTCGCCCTCGATCTCCACCACGCGCCGCGCCGGCTTGGACAGCAGGGTGCAGAGCTTCATGACCTTCGGTTTTCTCTGGGAAAGCAGGCCCATGAGATAGGTCAGCGTGCGGCCGGTATCGATGATATCCTCAATGACAATGACATTCTTTCCTTCGATGGAGTCGTCGAGGTCCTTCGAGAGGCGGACGATTCCCGAGCTCTTCGTGCCGTCCCCGTAGGAGGCGACGCGCATGAAATCGATCGTCACGGGCACGGTAATTCTCTTCGCAAGCTCACAGGTAAAAAAGATGCTGCCTTTCAGGATGCAGATCAGATGGACCGCTTCGCCGGCAAATTCCCGGCTGATTTCTTCCCCGAGCTCCGCAATTCTCCGGTTGACTTCCTCTTCCGGAATGAGTACGCTGATTTTATCCTTCACTGCTCTTTTCTCCTTCTTTTTCTACGGTAATTTCCATGATCCGGGCGGTGCTTCTGGTCACCCGCGCATCCGCGCCGATCCGGTATCCGACCACCCACAGGATTTCCTCCCCGTCGGCGACAAGCATGATCCGGTCCCGGATTTCCTTCGGGATCTTCCTGTCGATCATCCAGTCCTTCAGCTTCTTGTGCATGGAGGGCTGCACGGCGATCCGGTCGCCGGCCTCCCTCGTCCGAAGAACCGGTGTCCCGTTTATTTTATCATAATCGAACCATTTCGTATACTCTTTTTCCGGAAAATTCACGCCTTCCGGGCGCGGAAAAATCCGGATCCGCATCGACCAGTTCTCTTTTTTCTCTTCTTTATCGTTTTCCCGCTCGAAAATGACGCTCTCATAGGTCCTGATCGCCGTGAGTCCTCCGGGAAGCTCCGCCTTCTTTCCGACCTGCATAGAGGCAAGTCCGGCGGCGGCCTTCAGGTGCTCGCGCGTCACATCCTTCATCGAAAAACCCTGATCCCGGAGCGCGGTTCCGACGAGGTACTCTCTTAAAATCTCCGGACTGTCCTGCAGAAGCTTCGCGTCAATTCCGATCCCGTCCCGCGAAGGGACGCTTTGAAGCTTCTCCCGCGCTTCGTTCACAAGATAAGCCTCCACCTCCGCCAGATACTCGCCGGTCCCGGCGATTTTGGACACCGCGTCGCGCCGCACCGAGGAAAGCGCCGGAAGCACATAGTGCCGGATGACATTCCGCGAGGCCTCGTCCGAATCATTGGTTTCGTCCTCGCACCAGGAAAGATGGTTCTTTCGGAGATCCTGGAGGATTTCCGGCCTTGTCAGCCCGTAGAGCGGGCGGATGATTTCATCCCGCACCGGCCGGATCCCGGAAAGACCCCGGATGCCGCTGCCGCGGATCATGTGGAAAAGCACGGTTTCCGCCTGATCATTCCGGTGATGGGCGAGCGCGATTTTCTGACAGCCAAGCGCCTTCGCGTTTTCCCTCAGCGCCTCATAGCGCACAGCCCGCGCCGCTTCCTCCAGCGATTCGCCTGAGAGCCCCGCGCGTTTCCGCACGTCCGCCCTCACGCAGGAAAAGGGGATGCCGCGCTCCCTGCAGAAGTTCTCGGCAAAGGCCGCGTCCCGGTCCGCGTTCTCCCCGCGCAGCATGTGATGCACATGAAGCGCGTAAATGCTGCAGGAAAGCGCGCCGGAAAGCGCCTTCAGACTGTCGAGCAGACATACAGAATCCGCCCCGCCGCTGAATCCGACAAGGACCTTTTCGCCGGGGCGGATCATATCATATTTTCGGATGGTTTCGAGAATCTTTTCCCGGGCCTGCATGGTGCTCTATTCCTCCGGGAGAAACAGGATTTCTTCCGGGAAAACCAGGCCGAAGCGCTCTCTCGCAAGCGCGATCAGCTCCTCCCGGGAAAGCTCCTTATCCTTGTTTTCCTCGAGAAAGGCCCTGAGCTCTTCCTCGCTCACGAGGCTCTCTTCAAGCGCTTCCTTCTGCTTTCGCAGGATTTCGTTTTCCCGGTGCATGCGGATCGCCTGAATCAGGAAAATCGCGGCGATAATCAGCATGACGGCCGCCGCGAGGATCACTGCGCGCTTATTGGCGCGCCGCCGCCGGATATTTGTTTTGGCCATATTCACCGCTCCTTTCCCTGTGCATAAAAGCCCTGCGACGTCCATATCAAACGGCGCAGAGCTTTTTCCCTATAGGTACCTAACTAATTCTTTCGCTTCTTCTTTTCTGACGGTTTCCTGTACATCCAGCACCTCGGCCCGGAGCTCCTTCGTCCCGAAGGCGATCTCAATGATATCGCCGACTTTGACGTCGTAAGAGGCTTTCACCGGCCGGCCGTTCACCGATACGCGCCCTGCATCGCAGGCCTCATTGGCTACGGTGCGGCGCTTGATCAGTCTGGAAACCTTTAAGAATTTATCCAGGCGCATCAGGTCCTCTTGCAGTGCTTAGTTCAGAGCATCCTTCAGGGCGCTGCCGGCTTTGAACTTCGGAGCCTTCACAGCTGCGATCTTGATGGTTTCGCCGGTTCTCGGGTTGCGGCCTTCTCTTGCTTCTCTTTCAGAAACTTCGAAAGTTCCGAAGCCAACGAGCTGAACCTTTCCGCCGTCCTTTAATTCATCGACAACAGAAGCAACGAAAGCATCCAGAGCCTTCTCAGCATCTTTCTTGGAGATTTCAGCCTTCTCAGCAATTGCAGCTACTAATTCTTTCTTGTTCATGATATCCTCCTCATAAATCGGGAACAGGTATAGTCTCAGTAAGTTCCCGCTGATAGTTTTAACAGATTACGCACATTTTGTCAAGTATTTTCAAGGTTTTCGGGGCTTTTCGGGCCTTCTTCAGCGCACTTCTTCGGCAAACACCTCGGCGCGTTTCACACCCAGTCTTGTCTCCCCGTCGATCTGCGCCGGCGTCGGTTCGTCGTACTCCACGACCACGTGCTTTCCGACCCGGTAATCCAGATACTTCGGGTACTTTTCGCCCTTCCCCGATGTGATCTGCAGGAACAGAAGCAGCGCGCCGATCCGGGAAATGTCATGAATGACGACGGAGGTCACGAGGTGCTCCGGGTTCTTCCGGTCCTGCCCCGGCGCCAGATTCACGCCGCCGCCGAAGAAGCTGCCGAACATCACCGGCGCCATCCAGACCTTCTCGTAATGCCTGCTGACCCCGTCGACCGTCACCGTGGCGCCGCGCGGACGGTACTTGAACAGCACGCCCTCCGCCGCGATGACCGTATAGGCCTTCTCCTTCCCGAGCGCCGCAAGCCGGTCCGATTCCTCACAGCAGTAGCCGTCCAGCCCGTAGGCGAAGGCGTTGATGAAGCGCCGTTCCTCGCCCTCGAGCTTCACCAGCGGAAGGCCCTCAAAATATTCATTCAGGGGGAAGGGCTCGCAGTCCTTCGTCAGCTTCAGGTCGTTGATAAAGTCGTTGCCCGTTCCCGCCGGATAGTAGTACAGCGGGCGGGAAAGCGCCTTCCCGTACAGCGCGTTCGCGGCAAAATTCAGCGTGCCGTCGCCGCCGGTCATCACGATTTCCGTATCCTCCGGCGCTTCCTGCAGATAGCTGTACAGATCCTGAATCTTCGTGATATCCTCATAGCTGTACTGCCCCGGCGCCGCCTTCTCGAGGCGCTTCGCATGCTCGAGTCCCCGGCCCTTCGAGGCGATCGGATTGTACAGTACCGTTCGCTTTTTCATCACTTACTCCCTTCCAGGTTGTTTCCGTAAAAGATGATATCCGGAGTGTTCCCCCCGCTCCTATCATAGGAAAAGGCTGATGCGAACGATAGCCGTTCATTCGCATCAGCCTTTCTCTTATAAGCTGAGATTACTCTTCGGCAATTGCGCCTACCGGGCACTGTGCTTCGCAGGAACCGCAGGAGATGCAGGTATCCGCATCGATTTCGTACTGGCCGTCGCCTTCGGAAATCGCAGAAACGGGGCACTGAGCCGCGCAGGATCCGCACATGATGCAAGCATCGGAAATTTTGTATGCCATGGGTTAAATCCTCCTTTTCATTGATATGGCTATGGTAGCACTTTTTTCAGATATACGCAAGTGTTTTTTCTGTGAACGGAAAGGCTCAGCTGTCCGCCCGCAATTCAGCCGCCCGCGTTAGAAGCGCCTCTTTCGTATTCAGCCCCGGATCCTCCAGTACCGCAAGAAGAAGCGCTTTCAGGATTTTTCCGAGCTCCTTTCCGGGTTTGACGCCGCAGGAAAGAAGATCGTTTCCGTTCACCGCAAGCTCCCGCACCGAGGTGCACTCCTGCCGGTCGAGAACGCCCTGAAAGCACCGCTCCGCCGCGTCAAAGTCTGTTTCTTCCTCGGCAAGAAGCCTCCGGAAAGACAGAAGGAGCGGGAAACCGTCCTTTCCGGTTTCCGAAAGAAGGCTTCGTAGTTCCTTCGGAGATGCGGGAAGGCTCCGGTCGGAAAAGGCCATGAGGAAGCAGACCGTTTCCCGGGTATGATTGTCGTATTTCAGCGCCCTGAGCCGCCTGTCGGCAAGCGTTTTTGCGCTCGCTGCCGAAAGCTTTCCTTCCTGACGAATGAAGTCAAAAACGGCCGCAAGACGAGGCACGCCGTCCGCCGGAAAGGAAGAAAGCCGGAGGATCGGATCGGGACTTTTTCCACCGGAAAGCGCCTCGGAAAGCTCCGGGAAGAAAATCCGGAGCGCGCCAAGCTCTTCAAAGAGCAGAATCTTTTCCGGATGATCCGAGAGCAGGGTTTTCATCCACTCGTCCCGGATCCGTTCCGCCGACACCAGAAAGAGCCGCGGCGAAAGCGCCCGGGCCGCGCGGAAGGTCTCCTCCTCCATGTCAAAATCCAGCCGGGCCGAGAAGCGCACGAGCCTCAGGATCCTGAGCGCGTCTTCCGTAAAGCGCTCCGCGGGATTTCCGACCGCGCGCACCAGACCGCGCTCCAGGTCCCGGATTCCGCCGAAGAGATCCGTGATTCCGCTTCTCTCATTGTACGCCATCGCATTGATCGTAAAGTCCCGGCGCTTCAGGTCCTCCGACAGGAGGCCTGTAAAGGAGACGCTGTCCGGATGCCGCCCGTCCGAGTAGCTGCCGTCCACGCGGAAGGTCGTGACCTCGTACCCCGTGCCGTTCAGCATGACGGTCACGGTGCCGTGCTGGATGCCCGTGTCAATGCACCGGGGGAATACGGCCTTCACCTCCTCCGGCTTCGCACTCGTCGTGATGTCCCAGTCCTTCGGAGTTTTTCCGAGGACGGAATCTCTCACACAGCCGCCGACGGCATAGGCTTCATAGCCGCGTTTTTCCAGCGTTTCGATAATGGTCCGGACCTCGTCCGGCAGATGAATCCTCTGCATAGCCATTCTTCAGTTCGCCGTCGTTTCCGCCTCGGTCGAACCGGGGTAATTCGGCGGTGTATTCTCGGCATCCTGTACGGAATCTCCGATCACATACAGCACATTATTGCGGACCGCGGTCAGATATCCGAACGAGCCCTCATGGACGACAAAGGTCATCCAGCCGCAGTGGTCAAAACAGTGTGCGCCGAGATTCGTCATGGAATCCGGAATCACGATGATCTTCAGATTTCTGCAGTAGGTGAAGGCATACTCGCCGAAGGACTCCACGCCTTCCGGAATATCGATGGCCGTCATATGCTCGCAGTTCGCGAAGGCAGCCTCGCCGATCGCCGTCAGCTTCGCGCCTTCGATCTCCGACGGAAGCTCGATGACAGCATCGGCGCTGTAGCACTTCTCCAGCGTCGCCCTGCCGTCCGTAATCATATAGATCATGCCGCCGTATTCGACTTCGACGCCCTCGGGAAGCGAAGAACCCTCCGCGCTCTCCTCCGCTGTGTCGGACTGTGCACTCTCGGAAGCGCTGCTGCCGCCTTCCAGATCTTCTTCCTGCGCGCTCTCCTCAGGCGTCTCTTCCGGCGTTTCCGTTTCCGTTTCAGACGGCGCCGTTTCGCTTTCCGAATTCTCCGGGGATTCCGAAATCACCGCCTCGATGGAGTCGTTTTCCGAAGTTTCCGGCGTCTCACCGGAAGCCGCGGTCGCTTCCGAAGAAGGCGGCAGGGTTTCCGACGAAGTCTCCGGCGTTGTCTCCTGCGAACTCACCTGCGGATTAATCACCGTGCGCTGATTTTTCTTCTGAATGCGGTAGACAAAGACGGCGCCGACCGCGAAGAGGACGCCCGACAGGATAATCAGGGCAATCACCCAGAGGCGCTGCATTCTGGGAACCGTGCGTTCCTCTTCCTCCTCCTTCGGAGTGGTCGGAGAAACATCAAAGTCCTCATCACGCGGGCGCACGGCTTCCTGTTCCGGCTCCTCCGCTTCTTTCTTCGGGACGTGCACAATTACCTTTTCACCGCAGTAGTTGCAGTAGATCGAATCGTCCCGGATGTAAGCGCCGCATTTCTGGCATCTCATACCACACCGCCTCCCTGCTCTTTAATAGGCGCGTCCCCAGTAAACCATCTTCTTCGCAGGCTTCCCGCAGCAGACGCAGACGTCTGAAATCTGCTCCTGCTCGAAAGGCATGCAGCGGCTCGTGGCGGCAAGGTCTTCCTTGATCTTGTCTTCGCAGGCGCGGTCGCCGCACCACATGGCCTTGACGAAACCGGGCTTCGTCTCGATGGTCTCCTTGAATTCCTCGTAATTCACGGCCGTATAGGTGTGCGCATCCCGATGCGCGCGGGCGCGTTCGAGCATTTCCTTCTGGATGGTCTCCAGAAGCTTCGCCACGGTCTCTTCGATGTCGTCGAGAGAGGTTTCGGTCTTTTCGCCCGTATCACGGCGGACCAGCACCGCGACGTTGTTCTCGATATCGCGCGGGCCGATCTCGACACGGACCGGAATGCCGCGCATCTCGCATTCGGCAAACTTGTATCCCGGAGATTTATCGGTATCGTCGAGCTTCACGGAGAATGACTTCGCAAGCTTCGCGCGGATCTCCTCCGCCTTTTCCATGACGCCGGGCTTGTGAGCCGCCACGGGGATGATCATGACCTGCGTCGGCGCCACGCGCGGCGGAAGCACGAGGCCGTTGTCATCGCCGTGCACCATGATGAGCGCGCCGATCAGACGCGTCGTAGTGCCCCACGAGGTCTGATGCATGTATTTCAGCTGGTTGTCCTTATCGGTAAACTGCATGCCGAAGGCGCGCGCGAATCCGTCGCCGAAGTTGTGCGAGGTGCCGGACTGCAGCGCTTTTCCGTCGTGCATCAGCGCCTCGATCGTATAGGTGGATACCGCGCCGGCGAATTTCTCCTTGTCGGTCTTCTGTCCCTTGATGACCGGAATCGCCAGCACTTCCTCGCAGAAATCCGCGTAGAGATTCAGCATCTGAATCGTGCGCTCCTCGGCTTCCTCGGCCGTTGCGTGCACGGTGTGGCCTTCCTGCCACAGGAACTCACGCGAGCGCAGGAAGGGACGGGTTTCCTTCTCCCAGCGCACGACCGAACACCACTGGTTATAGAGCCGGGGAAGATCCCGGTAGGAGTGGACGTCCTTCGCGTAGAAATCGCAGAACAGGGTCTCGGAGGTCGGACGCACGCAGAGGCGCTCCTGAAGCTCCTCCCCGCCGCCGTAAGTCACCCACGCAACCTCCGGCGCGAAGCCTTCCACATGGTCCTTTTCCTTCTGCAGGAGGCTTTCCGGGATCAGCATCGGCATGTAGACGTTCTCCACGCCGGTTTCCTTGAACCTGCGGTCCATTTCCTTCTGGATGTTTTCCCAGATCGCATAGCCCGCGGGCTTGATGACCATGAAGCCCTTGATGGAGGAATAGTCCATCAGCTCCGCTTTCTTGACGATATCCGTATACCACTGCGCGAAATCCACGTCCCGGGACGTGATCGCTTCGACTTTCTTCTTGTCTGCCATAAATTCTCCT
>CAMPAR010000022.1 GCA_946632055.1 uncultured Lachnospiraceae bacterium | reverse complement strand
ATTTGTACCTCATTCCCACTCTATTGTCGCTACAGGCTTCTCACTGATATCCCAAAGTACTCTGTTGATGCCCGGGATCTTCACGATCTGGTCTCTCATGCAGCAAAGAACATCAAAAGGAATCTCCGGAACGGTCGCGGTGACGGCATCAACGGTATTGACCGCACGGATGACGACTGCCCAACCCATGTAGCGCTGGCCTTTGCCGTCCACGTACTTGATGCCGGTGGACTGGAAATCCGGGATGGAGCAGAAATACTGCCAGGGCGTTTCGGGAAGCTTGCCGATCTCCTCGCGGACGATCGCGTCGGCTTCACGGAGCGCTTCGAGGCGGTCACGGGTGATCGCGCCGACGCAGCGGACGCCGAGACCCGGGCCCGGGAAGGGCTGACGGTAAACCATGCTATCCGGAAGGCCGAGGGCCTTGCCGACGACACGGACTTCGTCTTTGTAAAGGAACTTGACGGGCTCAACGAGTTCGAAATTGAGTTCTTCGGGAAGGCCGCCGACATTGTGGTGCGCCTTGACACCGTCGGACTCCAGGATATCGGGGTAGATCGTGCCCTGGCCGAGGAAGCTGATGCCTTCAAGCTTTGAAGCTTCTTCCGCAAAGACGTCGATGAATTCTTTGCCGATGATCTTACGCTTGGTCTCGGGATCAGAGACGCCAGCGAGCTTGTCAAGGAAGCGGTCGACCGCATCCACATAGATCAGATTCGCGCCCAGTTCTTCACGGAAAACCCGGACAACCTGCTCCGGCTCTCCTTTTCTTAAGAGACCGTGATTTACATGAACACAGACCAGCTGATCGCCGACAGCCTTGATGAGAAGCGCTGCGACGACGGAGGAGTCCACGCCGCCGGAAAGGGCGAGAAGTACCTTTTTATCGCCGATCTGAGCCTTGAGGGCCTCGATCTGCTTCGCGATAAAGCTTTCGGCAAGTTCGGGTGTTGTGATGCGTTCCATTGTTTCAGGACGTTTGTTCTGATCCATTCCATTTACCCCTCAGATTATAATGTAGTGTTTAGCGCCTCTCCGGGCGGGGACCTTACGAATAACGCCGCAGGATTCCGGATGTTTTTCGAATGTGTCCACGCTGAAATTATAGCATTTGAGCGGCATTGCCGCAAGTATTTCCGTTTCCCGCGCATGTAAAAATTCCGGGCGGAACAGGGAAATTTGTTCAGCAAGTTAAACAAAGACAGGCCGCTTCCTTTGTTCGTTTTGGAGACAGGGGGGAGACAGGGGGACGGTTCTTTTGGGTGAGACAGGGGGACGGTTCTTTTGTCTTAGCTAAGACAAAAGAACCGTCCCCCTGTCTCAGGAATTTATTTTTTCAGCATCTTTAAGAGCGCCGGGATCGTTGTCTCGAAATCCACCCCGTACCAGGGCTTGTCCGGGTTTTTCAGGGTTTCTTCGATCGTAAGCGCCGTGTAATCCGCCGCGATTCGGAATGCGTCAAGGAGCGGCATGCCCTGTACAGCGGCGCCGACTGCGACGCTCGAGAACAGATCGCCGGTTCCGTGATACGAGGCGTCCACGCGGTCATTCTGATAGATGAAGGTTTTGCCGGTTTTCGTATCCAGACCGTAAATGCCGGTTTTCCCTTTTGAAAGAGACACGCCGGTCAGAACAACAGTTTTCGCCCCGAGTCCGGCGAGCCTGTCAAGGAGCCTGAGGATGTAGGCTTCGTCGTATTCTTCCCGGTATTCCGTATCCGTCATGAAGCAGGCTTCGGTAATGTTCGGCACAATGATGTCGGCACAGGCGCAAAGGCCCGCGTTCTGCTTGGCGTAGGCTTCGTCAAATGCCGCGTAGAGCTTTCCGTTATCGGCCATGACAGGGTCGATGAAAATCATGGTGTCATCGGTTCTGAACATGTCGAAAATCTGCTTCGTAATCTCGATTTCCTCTGCAGAGCCGAGATATCCCGTGTAGATCGCGTCGAAGCGGATGCCCTCCGATTTCCAGTGATTCACGATCGGAAGGAGCTGGTCCGTCAGGTCTTTCACGGTGAAGTTTTTGAACATCGTATGCGTCGAAAGCACGGCCGTCGGAAGAATGACGGTCTCCACGCCCATGGCGGAAATCACGGGAAGCGCGATTGTGAGAGAGCATTTGCCGAAGCAGGAAATATCCTGAATTGTGAGAATCTTTTTCATGATGCCTGGTCCTTTCAGTATGTAGATAATAAGCCTTTGAGATTCTCCTATTTTAGCACAATCTGGTCTGATGATAATATCCAGTTTGATATATTTTTTTATTGCCAGATTGCCGTGTTTGGCTTACAGTCTCTGCCGCACGACCAAAAGAAGACACGGAACGGATCCGTGTCTTTTCTTTGTTATGACCGTCGGTACCGGAGTCAGAAGTCCTGCTCCAGATACTTGCGGAAAACCGGACGGATCGGCGGAGAAATCATGTCCATCGAGATCTCCTCCTTGCGGAACCAGCGGATTTCCTCGAGTTCTTCCTCCTGGGCGCGGATTTCACCTTGGTAGTCCCGGCAGAGATAGATGATCTCCACATTATCGACTTCATCGCCGTTCGGATAGATGTAGTGAGCCTCCGGGCCGGAATTCACCATGAAAAACTCCAGCTCGCCGGCTGTAAGCCCCATCTCCTCGAAAAGCTCGCGCTTCGCGCACTCCTCCACAGTTTCGCCCGGCTCGATCGAACCGCCGCTGTAGCCCCAGAGGTGATTGTCGGTGCGTTTTCCGAGAAGCACCTCGCCGCGTTCATTTTCAATGATGACGGAGCCCGCGCACTGCAGAAGGCATCTGTGGCCGACGGTCTTTCGAAGATCCATGATGTAGTTTGACATCCTTGTCCCTTTCAAAAAAGCAATCAATACAGTAATGCTTCCTGCTCCAGTCTCAGTTTATGGTCGATCATAAACCTGATCACAGAGTGGAAAGCTTCATATTCCGGCTGTAGAAGCAATTCCTGAAGTGCATGAATATAGTTTTCATCGGTAATGTAAGCAGCCCTCTTCTGATATTGCACTAGGGTTTTGATATCCATTTGAAATGGAACAAGCGCAGGAAATGCCTCCCTCTTCAGGCGGCAGAACATTCGGAAACCGCCGAGATCAATATCGCCCGAATGCACATAATTCGCATCCGGCAGTGCCTCCCGGATCATCCGAAAGAAGCGGCCCTTTATAGGGCTGTAAAACCCGCCATGAAACAGCACGAGTTCATCCTCTTTCTTTTCCTTCAAAATATAGTCCATATAATTGGCTTTATTTTCAATTGTCAGAACTCTTTGAATATTCTTTTTCACAAACACTTCTTTTGAATGCCGTATCGTCATTGAATTCACATAGGCCCCGTACTTTTCATCGCTGCTGTCAATTTCACCTCCGTCATCCATCAAAAATGAAATCGGGCCGCAGAATTCCATAATTTCCGGATAACGCACGATACCGCGCTCCCGAAGCAGATTCTCATCATATTCTTTACCGGTGTCATCATAGTCATCAATATATCGAAGTATAACCAACAGCCTGCTTTTCAGTTCTTTTTCAAAATATTTACTATCATGAAACAGGCGCTGGCTGAGAATGCGTTCAGTCTCTTCTTCCGTATTCTGGGAAACGGCTGCAAGAAGCTTCAGAATTGCGTCGTTCTTATCAAACTCGGCATGAAAGAAAAACCTGGATGGTTTCTCGTTTTCCCGAAGCCAGAGGATCTGATCCTGCAAAAAGCTCCTGATATCATCTGCCTGAATCTCAGGAAGAAGTGCTCCGATTTTTTCCTCCAGCATTTCCGCTTTTTTCTTCTGCGGAATCCGGCCAATCAGTTGATAAGTCTTCTCTACAGCCTCCGGATTTGTATTCAGCCAGAACTCATTCACCAGGTTATCCCGTTCAAAACGTGCCCAGGTAAAAAAAACCAGTTTTTGTGCTTCCAGCTCTTTCAGAATGTCGATAAACTCCCGATTCCTGTCCGCATTATCACGTATCCAGTAGTGTTCTTCAATCTCCCTCGGACCAATCATGATCCGTCTTTTATTCCCCTGATATCCGGATTTGTAGACTGTACTCTTCTCATATTTATCCAAAAGGTCGTTCAGCATTCTTTCTTTGAGTGTCATATCTCAGATTTCCTCTATGATCTCTTCAATCTGAGCCGGATCAAAAAATCGTGTAAAGGAATGATGACCCGACTTATAAACTGCGATATTGCGGTCTACATTTGGCGCAATATCCGGTATCTTCTCCGGAGGAGCGGAAAAAACCGCCTGAAGTCCGAAGCGCCTGAGAAGTGAAATACTTTCCTGAATTCTCTCGCCATCCATCTTGCTGAATGCTTCATCCAGAATAATCAGACGAAGCGTATTGTTCTGAGTTTTGGCGCGAATCCGGCAGGTCTGTGAGAACGATGCCAAAAGAGAAATATAGAACGGGATCTGTGTCTCTCCTCCGGATTTTTTAAGCAATGTGCGCGACAGCCGTTGTGTTTCTCCCTGGTCATTCGTCACCAACAGATCAAACACAAGGTAAGTCTTATAATCCGTAAATTTACGGATGTTCCGCTCATATTCTGCGCGGCGTTCCGCACTGAGTTCAGAATCGCTGATAATAAGTGTCTTAAACAGGGAATCAATTTCCCGCTGGTATTTCTCGTTGAAATTGGCAGATGCTATATTGTAACCACCGATATCCAGAAGCATTGGATCTGTAATCATATCATAGTAGGACTGATATTCGGCCCGGGGTTTCATCTCAAAACGGTAGCGGTCTGTCCCGAAGACACTGCTTCTCAGAGCCTCATTCAGTTCCCTGATCTGTTCGCTGACGCTTTCGATATTAGATTTCAGTTTAGCAATAAAATCATCCCTGAACTGATTGTAGGCCTTTTCACGGGCATCTCTGATTTTTTCAATATAATCCGGAAGACGAATATCCGCGAGCGTATGAAGTTCTTTTTCAAATTCCGCATTGTCTTCTTTCTCAATATCAAAGGGCATCTGGAATTCCTGATCATACGCCATGCGGAGTCTGCGCCTTTCAACCCGGTGCATTTCCATCACTGTTTCGGTTTGCTTTCTTGCGCGCTGATAGCTTTCAAGCATGGTCAGCTGGGTGCGCTCTTTATCATGCAGCCGTTTCAGAAACTCCGGCTCTGCAAGCTTTTCGACCCAGTCCGGTTCATATGCTGCCTGAATCCGGGCATCGACATCCGTGATCTTTCCGATCACTTCCGGAAGCGCTTTCTTCTCCAGTGAGGAAAACTGCTCATCAAGCCGCCAGAATGCCGCCTTTTCTTTCTCCGAGGTATTTTCATGCTGATCCGCCTGGGATTTCAGCTGATCGATACGGTTCTTTGTCTTTTCAAGCCAGGTGAAATCAATCGAATCATATTCCTGCTGAACCGACGACCGTCTTTCCGACAGTTCCGGAAGTTTGGCTGCCTTTTCTACACTCACCCGGTGATGCTCCGCTTCGAAGGCCGACAGAACCGGCAACTTTGAAATTTCTACAAGAGAACGGTATTCTTTCATGACTGTATTCAACCGTTCTTCGGTTTCTTTCAGATCTTTTCTGCATTTTTCCAGAAGAACCTGCATCGATTTTCTTCCGATAAACGGATCCTGATAACGTAAGGGGTTCAGCCGGCGAACGACATAGTTCTTATATAAGGTCACATTCGGCGTTATCGCTGTACGGAAACGATTCAGTTCTTCCGCCTTTTCACATTTCACAACAGCACCGAGAAGATAATCCGCATAGAGCCTGGCATCCGGATCCTCTGTCTCGACCTCCTCTGAAAGCGCATTCGCACGGATGTCTTTTCCGGCTTCTTTCCTCAGTTTTTGGATATCGACCAATCCCGCATCATAAATATTCTCTTCTTTTTTCAACTGGTCAAGCACACATACTGCATCCGCATAATACGTCTCCGGAACCAGCAGGTTGAATTTCTGCCGGTCCAGATACCCCTCTACGGCGTCCTGCCATTTCGGATTCCTGATCTCCAGAAGATCGGCAAAAATCGGAACCTCGACGGCTTTATGATACTTCGTAAACAGTACTTCCTCAATCAAATGTTTGAGATGCATTACCGTCCGGGGGTAAGGCTTGATCCCTTTCTCAAGGTTCGCTTCTCTTGCCTCGAGTTCCTTCTTCTCCTCCAGAATCTGCCTGCCTCGAATTTTAAATTCCATTGCCTCGTCTCTTGCCTTTTCCAGCATCCCGGAAAGCACTTCGGAGATATCGGCAAAATCAGTCGTCAAAAGACCTGAAGGATGCATCGCCATAAGTCTTTCCGCCAGTGCCTTTTCCGCCGCGGAAAAGGTATCAGGGTGCGATTCTATTGCTTTACTCCAGGTTAGGCCATAAGATAGAAGTGCGGACAGAGCCTGATTCTGTCCTTCTTCCAGTTGGTCAATTTCCGCAGTCAGCGTTCTTATCTCCTCCGAAAGTGTCTTCTGCCTGCTGTAAAGATCCGATGTCAGGAGTTCCTCGCGAAGCGTCTCCATCTCATCCTTTTCCCTCTGAAGAAGGGCTGTGAGTTCGTCGATTTCCTGCTGGAGGAGGGATTTTTTCTCCTTTTTTATCAACAGTTCCTTGTTGAGTTTCTGCTCCTCCTGGAGATATTCCTCCTTTTCGGCGCGCAGAATCATATACCCCTGCTGGTGCCATCTCTCCCGATCCGCCTCATAAAGTCCGGAAATTCTGCGGATCTCGCTCAGTGCCTCAATTCGTTTCTGTGTGCGTTCTGCGTCTGCTTCCAGGGTTTTGTACTGACGGATATCGCTCTGCATCTGCTCGATGCGAATATTATTTTTTACATCGCAGACAGACTCCGTGATAAACTTCTCGATGTCAGTAATCGGAGTGAAAGGGACTGCCTTCTTGAGAAGTGACAGATACTTCCGCTTCAGCGTTCCATATTTGGCCAGAATGACCTCCTGAAAGCGCTTGTTCGTATCAATAAATTCAAATGATACCTTCAGCTCATTTGTCAGATAGTCCCGAAGCTGACGAATATTACGGGGCGTTCTGGCATGCTCCATAATGAAGCAGTTTTCCGGAATTTTGCAGCGGTCCGCAGTGAACCACTTATATTCAAAGTTCTGATCACTGTAACAGTCCGCGACAAAGCCATTCAGAAAATACTGTCTCCGTTCTGTGTCATAGAACTCCAGTACGACATATGAGGTGAAAGGGCCGCTTCTTAAGTACCGGAAGCCGGCTTCCCCGTCATCCCCGTTTTCGCCGAAGAGATAACTTTTCAAGGTACGAACGGACTTTTCATTCGCGGCTTTATTAAAGAAATTCCCGTTTGTATCTCCGAGAAGAACCAGCTGCAGCGCGTCGATAATCGTCGATTTTCCGGAAGCGGTCTTTCCCGTAAGAAAATTAATATTTTCAAATTCTATAAGCTCCCTGCCGTATCCGTACCAGTGAATCAGGAGCATTTTACTCAGTTTCTTCATCAGGCTCCTCCTCGGCGGTTTCATCCGATTCTTCCTGCGGTTTTTCTTCAAGAAGGCGATACATATTGGAGATCTGTTCGTTATTCACGATAAACAGAATCGTCGGCAGAATCAGGTAACGTGTCTCCGGCGCCTCGTAAACGCCTTCCGCCTTCACCAGAATCCGAAAATGCACAAGTGTTCTCAGCAGGTCGTGAAGTTCCTTATTGGCAGGCTTTCGGCGGACAATCCCGAGTGTAATCATTTTGTTCACAAGATCGGCAACAGTAATGATAACCTCACTCGTCAATGTCAGCTTCTCCCTTTCCTCTTCATAAATCAGTCGAAGGGTGTAGACTGCAAGCGTAGTCAGCTTGTCAAAACGGACCCTGTTGGCATCATATGAGGAAACCAGACTAATTACACCGTAGCTGCTGTCCCTCTCGAGACGAAACCCGGCCAGTTCAAAAAATGAATTCAGCAGCTCAAAGTTCCGTTCAGCGAAGAGATAATCCCGATTGACAACGGAGATGTTTTCATTAAAATTGTACTCGTTCACAAAAAGGAAAGTATGCGCAAGCAGTTGATTCACGATCCGCTGGAAGTTTTCGCGGTCTGCGGAGGTCATTCTGTCATAATACTGGTCAATCACAGTTTCATTCCTTTCTTCTGAATATCGCTCTCGGCAGACTGTACCCCGAGCATTCCGTGTTGCCGCTCAAGAATTCCACTTCATAAAAAGCATTTTTTTCTTTTCCGCGAAGGGTTCCGAGAAGGAACAGAATAAAGTCCTCCGTTTTCTCACAGCGCACTTCTTCTGTAGAAAACTGCCGGCGGCCGGCAAAGCACGCAGACATATATTCGTCGATCTTTTTATTGGTATACTGACGACGTACGCCGTCAAGAAAGGATTCGACAAGCTCCGACTGATCCTTCAGTTCCTCAACCGAAAGCGGCGTTCCTTCCTCCCTCTCCCTGCGCTGAACCTTCTGATAAAGTGACCTCTGGTCATAAAACTGATGCCGGTACACTCTGAGACTGTCAGACATCGTTTTCAGTACTTCTTCCTCTCCCGCATGTTTCAGAAGCTCAATCAGCCGGCCTTTGACGCCCCGGTCGGAATTCATCAGATAACGGATATGATCAATAGAGGCGTTGATATACTGATTATGGCGGTGATCGATCTCATCGATCATCTCCTCGATACTGTCATAAGTATCTGCAATATAGCTGATCATCCGAAGAGTCTCTTCATGCCCTTCCTCACTGTCCTTATAAACTTTTCGGGCAATCCCCTGTGACACGATCAACTTGAGAACTTCTTCGTCAAGGAGCCATTCATTCAGAATGCGGATGATCGGATGACGAAAGCGTGGAACAGAATCTATTGTCTTCAGCGGATAATAGACGATATCGATCAGCTTTGCCTTATACTCGTCAAAGTGCTCGCGAAGAAGCTCATTGACATCACTTTCCCCCGGGATTCTGCGATAATATCTTCGGATATTATTGAAAAGCGATTTCAGTTCATCCACCAGCTCGACCGTATTCCGGTAAGCTGCCGAAAGCGCCTGGTAAACATAATCCGGGTTTTCCGTCACACTGCTTAACGCGGCATAGGTTGCATAAACATAGCTGTTATATTCCCGCACTCGTTCCTGTGACAGGTCATAAAGCACATTCATCACGGAAATCGCATAGTCTGGAATCGTGATATTTTCTTCAAAAGAACGGCTTTCGTATTCGATCTCAATCCATCCGGTTGTTTTCAGTTTTCGGATCAGAAAGAAAGCTTTCCCGGACAATGTTGAGACATCTGCAGCGTCTTCATTCTCTTCCCCTGCTTCGTCGGAAAAATCAGCACGATAAAAGTCATCCTGCAGAGAATCCATCAGCATAGCTGCAAGATCCTCCCGCCGGATGACGAGTTCTGTTTTAAATGCCTGCCGAAGCACAAACAGTGCCTGTACATACAGTTCTTTATTCCGGGAAGTCAGAATACTGAAGAAGCGATCCGGGATCAGACTGAAAAGTTTCATAGTTCTTCCTGTTATAATACACGAAATGTCTCCTTCAGAAACAGAATTACTGAAGGAGACACCGCCTTAAACCATCAATTGTTTACCATTTCGTGAAGCGTCTTTCTTACGGCGCCGGGTCCGGCATAGAGCTTCTTCACGATCGCTTCCACCTTCTCGCCGAGAATGGTATCATAAAGATTCACGCCGAAGATCTCCGGACGGCTGTAAAGCGCTTTCAGGCAGGAGAAGTCCTGCTCGCCTTCCTTCACTTCAAGACCCGCGACGATCGGCATCAGCTCTTCAAGGAGCGGATCCGGCGAGGGCTCAAAGGCATTTCCGCAGTCATCGATGCCGCGAAGATACCGCGCATAGGACGCGAGTGCAAAGCTGATCAGGTTCAGCCTGTCAAGATCGAGACCGCCCTTGATGTAATTCTTGATGGTCTCGCCGAAACGCACCGGAATCTTCTGCGAATTGTCCACAACAATACGCTGCGGCGTATCGGGCATGAAGGGGTTCGGAAGACGCTTATTCAGCACCGCGTCGGCAAAATCGGCGGGGCTCACAATGCCCGGATCTGTAACCACGGGCATCGCTTCCTCATAGGTCATGCGGGTGATGTAGCCGCGGATATCGTCGTCCTTCATCTCCTCGGAGATCAGCGTAAAGCCGAGGAGGCAGCCGACGGTGGACATCGCGGTATGAAGCGGGTTCAGGCAGGTGCAGACCTTCATGCGCTCCATCTTATCGACGGTCTCGCGGCTTGTGAATACCGCTCCGCCAAGATCAAGCGGCGGATGTCCCAGCGGGTAATCGTCTTCGATGACGAGATAGCCGACCTCTTCGCCGTTGACGAAGGGCGCCGTGAAGGAGTGCTTCGCGGTTTCAATCGTGTTGTAATCCTCAAAGCCGTCGGCCTTCAGGATTGCCTGGACCTTCGCGTCCGGGCGCGGCACGATCTTGTCGATCATCGCCCAGGGGTAGGTGATCTTTCCGGATTCGGTCACATAGGCGTAGAATTCCGGCGGAACGAGGCCGTCCTCGCACCATTTCTTCGCATAGGCGAAGACGCCGGCCTTCACCTTGTCGCCGTTATGGGAACAGTTGTCCATGCTCTGCAGGGTCAGCGGAAGCTCGCCGGCCTGGAAGCGCTCGTAAAGAAGCGCGGTCAGCTTGCCCATCGCGAACACGGCGCCGAAGCCGCGCGCAAGGTCCGCGTCGCTCACGCTGTAGCCCTTCTCGGTGATCGAGAAGCTGATCATCTGAAGAGAAGGCTTGCGGAAAATCTCTGAGAGGCGCGCCCAGTCTTCCGGGAAGGAAGCGTCGGCCTTCAGGGATTCCGTAATCGCGCCGACGACATTCTTTTCAATGCTTCCGTCGGCCTTTAAGACGACGGAAAGGGTGAGATTATCGAAAGGACGGTAGGTCGAATCGATGAGCTCGTAGTCAAAGCTCTCCGCGACGATGACGCCACGGTCGTACTTGCCTTCGTTCAGCGCTTTTTCGAGGATTGAGGCCTGATAAGCACGGAAAATGTTGCCCGCGCCGAAATGCAGCCAGGTCGGCTCCTCATAGGTTCTGGCCTTCACCGCTTCGCGGTCATACTGCGGCAGTGAGTATCCTTTTTCTTCGAACTCCGCACGGTGCGCGGGTTCAAGTGCCTGTATCAGTTTCATTTTTGCTCCTTGTTATTTTCCGAATTTCTCCAGGGAATCCCAGACGCCCCAGAGGTACATGATGCCGAGGGCGCGGTCGTAGAGGCCGTAGCCCGGGCGGCACTTCTCGCCGAAGATGTGGCGGCCGTGGTCCGGACGGATGTAGCCTTCATAACCGCAGTCGTGGTAGGCCTTCATGATATCCAGAATGCCCGTCTCGCCGTCGCAGTCGCGGTGGGAAGCCTCGGTGAAGTCTCCGTTCTCATAGTGGTGCAGGTTGCGGACGTGCGCGAAGGCGATCCGGTCGCAGTGCTTCCTGACGATATCCGCCACATTGTTGTCCGGATTTGCGTTCAGCGAGCCCGAGCAGAGCGTCAGACAGTTGTGCGGGTCGTCGACCATCTTCAGGAAGCGGTCGATCGACGGCTCGTCCACGAGAAGACGCGGCAGTCCGAAGATATCCCACGGCGGATCATCCTGATGAATGGCCATCTTGATGTCGGTCTCATGGCAGACGGGCATCAGCCGCTCGAGGAAGTACTTCAGGTTCTCCCAGAGTTTTTCCTTCGTAACGTCCTTGTAGGCCGCGAACAGCTCGTCCAGCCTCGCCATGCGCTCCGGCTCCCAGCCGGGGAAGGTCTGTCCGTCCAGATTGGACAGAATGTAGTCCGCCATGGCCTTCGGATCGTCCTGAATCATGCCTTTCTCATAGAAAAGCGCGGTGGAGCCGTCCGGAAGCGGGTGGAACAGGTCGGTTCTGGTCCAGTCGAAAATCGGCATGAAGTTGTAGCAGATTACCTTGACGCCGAACTTTGCAAGATTGCGGATCGTCTGGATGTAATTGTCAATGTAGGCGTCTCTTGTGGGAAGTCCGATCTTGATGTCGTCATGGACGTTGACGGATTCCACCACGTCCATGTTAAAGCCGTACGGATCCAGCTGATCCTTTACCTTCTGAATTTCCTCAATTTCCCAGATTTCTCCCGGCTGCTTGTCATGCAGAGCCCAGACGATGGTCGAAACGCCCGGAATCTGCTTGATATAAGACAGCGGAATGGTGTCGTTGCCTTCGCCGTACCAGCGAAAACCCATCTGCATTGGCATACTATTCCTCCTCATTGTTATGTATACTGTTTAACTGCTTTTTCACACGATCGATCAGCATCTCAAGTGCCACTTCATTCTTCCCGCCGCGCGGAACGATCAGGTCCGCCGCGCGCTTCGAGGGCTCCACATACAGCTCGTGCATCGGCTTGACGGTCGTCAGGTACTGGTCCATGACGCTTTCGATGCTCCTTCCGCGCTCCCGCACGTCGCGTTTCATGCGCCGCAGGATTCGCTCGTCGGAATCGGTATCGACGTAGATCTTCACGTCCATCAGCTCGAGAAGCCGCGGATCCGCAAGGATCAGGATGCCTTCGAGCACGATCACAGGCGCCGGATCCACATGCTCCGTCCGGTCGGAACGGTTATGAACGGTGAAATCGTACACCGGCACATCGACGCCGTTCCCGGCCTTCAGCTGCCGGATATGCTCGCAGAGGAGCTCGGTTTCATACGCGTCCGGACTGTCATAATTCAGCTTCGTGCGCTCTTCATAGGAGAGCTCGTCATGCCGCTTGTAATAGCTGTCATGCCGGAGGATGCTGACTTCCTCCCGCCCGAAGCGTTCTGTCAGCCGGTCGGCCAGTGTGGTCTTTCCGCTGCCGGACCCGCCGGCAATCCCGATCAGAATTGTTTTCATAGGAACCTCAGGATGGTGTTGTTGTTATAATATCATGATAACATAACGAACTGAACTTTTCAATCCCCGAAGACTACTCAACGCTCTTTAATGATTCCACCATATCGATCCGGCGGAGGCGGAAAAACATGATGAAATTCACGATAAAGGCAAAGCCCAGCGTCAGAAGAATGCACCAGAGGTAGCTGATGGGGTGGACGACGCGGCCGAACATGATGACATCGACCTCGACGGTCGTGATCGTAAAGCTGTGCAGCCATTTTCCCATAAAGACGCCGGCCAGAATTCCGAAAAGCGTCAGGATGAAATTCTCCCGGTAGACATAGAGCGCGAGCTCGCCGTCATAGTAGCCGAGAACCCGCAGCGTGGCAAGCTCGCGGATGCGCTCGGTGATGTTGATATTGTTCAGGTTGTACAGAACGACAAAGGCGAGAAGCCCCGCGGAAACGATGAGCACCATGATGACGAGGTTCAGGCTCTGCAGCATGTCGCGGATCGTGTCCTTGCTGGAGCCCATCCGCGAGACGCCCTGAACGCTGTCCGACCCGAGAAGCCGCTCGGAGACCGCGTCGATCGCGGATTCCTCAGAAAGCTTAAAGTACACGACGCTGTTTTCGGCGTCTTTCCCGAAGGTCCCGGCGTAATATTCCGGCGTCATGTAGATATACTGATAGACGTAGTTTTCGACAATGCCCGCCACCGTCACCGTGCGGGAGGTGAATTCATCCTCCTTCAGGCGGATGCTGCCTCCGGGCTCCACGGCAAGCTGCTTCGAGAGCTTCTCCGTAATCAGGACGCCCTCCGACGTCAGGACGCGCGGCTCCCCCGTGTGTCGGTCGCGAAGTGAGAAGAGCCGCATGAAGATCTCCGGATCCTCCGGGATAATCAGGTTGGCGGTTTTCGTCGTTTTCCCCGCGGTGGCGTCGATCTGCTTTGCCATCGCCGGCAGAACCTCCGTGATCTCGCTCATGCCCTCCATTTCGGTATACAGGGCCTCCCTCTCCGTCTCGTCCGCGTCCGGCGACAGGGCCGCCGTGCCGTCGTACTTCCACAGATCGCCGAACTGCTTGTCGATCACGACGAAGATGGAGTCATGCAGGCCGAATCCGACGATGAGAAGCGCCATGCAGGCGCCGATGCCGAACACGGTCATGAAGAGGCGCTTTTTGTAGCGGAACAGGTTCCGAAGCGTCGATTTCTGGCTGAATTTCAGATGTTTCCAGATCAAGGGCACGCGCTCGAGGAAAATCTTCCGCCCCTGCTTCGGCGCGGCGGGACGCATCAGAACCGCCGGCGTCTTCCGAATCGACGAGAGGCAGGAAAAAAGCGAGGCACCGACGGTGCAGAACGCGGCAGCGAGGGAGGCCAGCACGCCGAGACCCCAGCGGTACGGCACCGCGATCACCTGCAGATTCGTGTACATGATCTGGTAGGTGTGGATGATGACCCAGGGCAGGATTTTTTCGCCGAGAAGAATTCCGGCGGCGGAGCCCGCAAGCGTCGCGGAAAGCGCGTAGGCGACATACTTCCAGGCGATCGCGGAGGTGCTGTAGCCGAGGGACAGCATCGTGCCGATTTCCGTGCGCTTTTCCTCCACCATGCGCGTCATCGTCGTGAGGCTGACAAGCGCGGCCACGAGGAAGAAAATGACGGGGAAGACCTTCCCGAGCGCGCCGATCCTGCCGGCATCGCTGTCAAGGCTCACATAGGAGGGAACGGTATCCCGGCCGAGGATGAACCACTCGGGTTCCGCCACGGCGTCAAGCTCCGCCTCTCCGTCCTCGATTTTGGTGAGCGCTTCGTCAAGCTCCTTCTCCGCGTCCGCCTTCTCCTTCTCGTAATCCGCCCGGCCGTCCTCGTATTCCTTCTCTTTTTCGGCGAGCGTCTCCTCCGCTTCCGAAAACGCCGCCAGGCCCTTCTCGTATTCTTCTTTTCCCGAAAGAAGCTGCGCCTCTCCGTCCGCGACCTGCGTCCGCGTGGAGGCGAGCTGCGACTCGCGCACATTCAGCGCGATTTTGTCGGTGAAGATCTGCATCTGTTCACCGCTTGCCGGCTGCGGATTCCAGGAAAGCACGGTCTCCGCCTCGGAAAGCTCCCGCGACAGAACCGCCAGTTCCTCCTGTAAGGCCGAAATTGCCTCATTTCGCGCGTCCGACTCCGGGAGTGACTCTGTGATCCGGATCTCCAGCTCCTTCGCGCGCAATTCGCGTTTTTTCGCTTCGTACGCGGTCTTCGCCGCCGCCCAGGCATTCCGCCTCGCACTGTAGGACTGTTCGCGCGCCGAAATGGACGCCGACAGCGCGCCGATTTCCGCCTCCTCCTGCGCGAGACTGTTTTTCGCCTCCAAAAGAGCGGCTTCGTTTTCCTCGATCGTCTTTTTCGCTTCTTCCAGCTTCCGGCGGTTCTCCTCGAGCTCGCTTCGCCCGCTTTCAAGCTTTTCTTCGGCGTCCGCGAGTTTTTCTTCCGCTTCGGCGAATTTTCCGTCCGCTTCTTCGCGGGCTTTCTCGTATTCCTCCCGGGCGTCCTCAAGCTCGCGCCGTGCGTCTCCGGTCAGTTCCTCCATGCGAAGATCGATCCGCTCCCCGGTGATTCCTTCGATCGCCGCCCGGATTTCCTCCGCGCGCGTTTCATAGGCCGCCGAGGTGTAAAGAAGCGGCCGAAGATCCTCCGACACCGCGTAGGCCTGCGTATAGACCTCCATGCAGAATTCCGAAGGAGGCGTCAGCACGAAGCCGGTCACTTCGCCGTTTCCGATCGCGGAGGAGCCGCGCTCGAAATCGAGGTGGTACGGGATGGTACAGCTTCCGACAACGGTAAACTCCTTCCGCTTCAGGCTGTCCGAAAGCGGATCCTCCGTACCGCTCTCAAACTGCAGGACGGAACCGATTTGCAGGTCGGAAACTACGGGAAGCTGTGCGTCGATCAGGCATTCTCCCGCTTTTTTGGGCATGCGCCCCTCGACAAGCGTGAGGCGGTTCAGCTCCTCCGTCATCGACATCAGATGCAGCACCGTCTGGCGCTCCCCGGAGCGCTCCAGCACGTCGAGCGCATACTCCCCTTCCACGCGCGAGACGCCCGGAACCGCCCGGATTGCCTCCAGATCTCCTTCCGTCAGTCCGTAGGAAGAAAGGATGCGGAAGTCCATAAAGGCGCTCTCATCGGCCATGCGGTCCATGGACAGGCGCATGTCGGGTTCCGAGGCGCGCACGCCGGTAAAAAAAGCGACGCCGAGAAGGACGATAAATAAAATGGAGAGATAGCGGTTCAGGCTCTTCCGGATCTCCCGGAACAGCTCCCGCCGAAGGCTTTTTTTCATGCTTACCACTCCAGATCTTCCGCCGGGAGCGGGTGTTCGTTTCTCTCTTCGCGCGCCACCTTTCCGTTCCGGATATGAATCACCCGGTCCGCCATTTCAGCGATCGCGGAATTATGCGTAATCACGATCACGGTCATGCCGCGCTCGCGGCTCATTTGATGAAGAAGGCCGAGAATCGCCTTGCCGGTCTCATAGTCGAGCGCCCCGGTCGGTTCGTCGCAGAGGAGAAGCTTCGGATTCTTCGCAAGCGCCCGCGCGATGGAAACCCGCTGCTGCTCGCCGCCGGAGAGCTGGGCGGGGAAATTGTTCTTCCTCTCGGACAGGCCGACGTCGTCAAGCACTGATGATGCGTCCAGATGATCCCTGCAGAGCTCGACCGCAAGCTCCACGTTTTCCAGCGCGGTCAGATTCTGTACGAGATTATAGAACTGGAAGACAAAGCCGATGTCCTCCCGGCGGTAGCGCGTCAAGCCCCGCGCGTCCAGCGCGCTGATGTCCGTGCCGTCCACGAACAGATGGCCGGAGGAGGCGCTGTCCATCCCGCCGAGGATGTTCAGAACCGTCGTCTTCCCCGCGCCGGAGGGCCCGACAATCACGACAAATTCGCCCTTCGAAACCGAAAAGCTCATGCGGTCGACCGCCGTAATTTTGACCTCACCCATGCGGTAGATTTTACTCACGCCCCGCACTTCCACAAACTCGCTCATATCATCCTTTCAAAAAACGAATCCGGCAGAAAATTCGAGAAGATCCTTTACCGCCCGGGTTGTTCGCCTCAAAAAGCAGCAAAGAATCTTCTCGGTTCATACTGTATTCGTTTGTTATTCCACCGTCACCGACTTCGCAAGGTTCCGCGGCTTATCGACGTCGAGGCCCTTCGCAACCGCCACATAATAGCCCATCAGCTGCAGCGGGATCACCGCGAGACTGGCCGCGAAATGCGGATCGGTCTTCGGAATATAGACGTTGAAATCGACGGTGTCTTCAATCTCATAGTGGCCGTAGGTCGTGATGCCCATGAGGTAGGCGCCGCGGCTCTTCACCTCCACGAGGTTCGACACGGTCTTCTCATACAGATCGTTCTGCGTCACCACGCCGACGACGAGGATTCCGTCCTCCACGAGGCTGATCGTGCCGTGCTTCAGTTCGCCCGCCGCGTAGGCCTCGCTGTGGATGTAGGAAATTTCCTTCATCTTCAGGCTGCCCTCGAGGCAGATCGCGTAGTCGATGCCCCTTCCGATGAAGAAGACATCATGCGCGTTCGAGAACTTGCTCGCAAACCACTGGATCCGCTCCTCGTCCTCGATCAGCTTTTCCACCTTGTCCGGAAGCGTCCGGAGTTCCTTCGTCATGGCGAGCAGCTTTTCCTCGGTGATCTTCTCCCGAAGGAAGGCAAACTGCATCGCGAGCAGGTACATGGACACGAGCTGCGCCGAATAGGCCTTGGTCGTCGCGACCGCGATTTCGGGCCCGGCGAGCGTGTAGAAGACGTGATCCGCCTCCCGCGCAATTGAGCTTCCGACTACGTTCACGACCGCCAGCGTCCGGACGCCCTTCGACTTCGCCTCCCGAAGCGCCGCAAGGGAATCCGCCGTTTCGCCGGACTGGGAAATGATGACCACCAGCCCGTCCGGATCCAGAATCGGGTTCCGGTAGCGGAATTCGGAGGCCAGCTCCACGCGGACCGGAAGCCGCGTCAGGTCCTCGAAGACGTACTGCGCGGTCATGCCGACATGCCAGGCGGAACCGCAGGCGACGATCGTAATCTCCCGAAGTGAGCGGATGATCTCATCGGTCAGTCCCGCCGCCGTAAAATCGATATGTCCGTCCTCGGTCAGCGCCGAATTCATCGTATCCCGAAGTGCCTTCGGCTGCTCATGGATTTCCTTCATCATGAAATGCTCAAAGCCGCCCTTTTCCGCCGCTTCCGCATCCCAGTCGATTTCCACGGGCTCCTTCTCCACGGTATCGCCGTTCAGGTCGTAGAAGGTCACGCCGTCCGGTGTCAGGCGGGCCATCTCAAGGTTTCCGACGTAGTACACCGTCCGCGTGTATTTCAGAATCGCCGGCACGTCGGAGGCGACGTAGCTCTCCCCCTCTCCCGTGCCGATAATCATCGGACTGTCCTTTCTCGCAACCCAGATTTCGCCCGGATAGTCATGGAACATGACCGCAAGCGCATAGGAGCCGCGGACGCGCACCATCGTTTTCGCGAGCGCGTCGACCGGTCCGATCTTGTATTTTTTATAATAATAGTCCACCAGCTTGACTGCCACTTCGGTGTCGGTCTCGCTGTAGAAGCTGTAGCCATGCCGCTGCAGCTTTTCCTTCAGCTCCACATAGTTCTCGATGATGCCGTTGTGCACGCCGACGACATTCATGTCGTCCGTCCGGTGCGGATGCGCGTTCTTCTCGCTCGGTTCGCCGTGCGTCGCCCAGCGCGTATGTCCGATGCCGGTCATGCCGGGAACCGCTGTGCCGTCATTGGTCTTCTCCGCGAGTATCCGGAGGCGTCCCTTCGCACGAACCACCACGGGGTCGTTTTCTCCGTCACGCACCGCGATACCGGCCGAATCATAGCCCCGGTATTCGAGCTTCGAAAGCCCCTCAAGGAGCACCGGCGCCGCCTGTCTCTTCCTGTTGGTAAAACCTACAATTCCGCACATATTCTGTCCTTTCCTCCGGCTACGATTTCTGTATTGATTCAGCACCTCATTCGAAATGCTGCGCATTTCTCATGCAGACCCTCACAGTATACCACAGCGAATAAACTGAGACAAGTAATTTTTACTTTACGGAGCGAAGGAGACGCAGCGTTCCGTTGATGCCGGACGGCGTCGTCACCGGCGGCATCTGCAGACCCATCGCCTTGTAGCGGTTCGGGTAATCCACGGATTCGCGCTCCAGCGTCGTCGCGACCTCGATCCGGATCCGGTTCGTCCCGGGGACGAGCGCCGGCGTCAGGTCATAGCGGTAGACCGGCACGACCTGGATTCCGAGGCTCCGGTCGTTCACGAAGACCTCGACGCCCTCGTACGCATCGCTGATTTCAAGAAGGACCCGCTCGGAGCCCTGCGAAATCTCGAGCTCCTTCTCATAGCGAACGAATCCGGAGAATGCCGGCATTTCCTCGCCGAGCGTATCCGGAAGCGAAATCTCCTTTTCATCACGGAAGGCGGGATACTCGAGCGCCGTGCAGACGGAGCGCTTCCAGCCGCCGCTGAAATCCTCCGCCGCGGAAGTGTGAAGGAAGGCACTGTCTTCCTTGAACTTCTCCTTTTCCGCCTCCGAAGCAAAATCGCCCTTCACGAGGAAAATGCTCTTCGAAGGATCGAGCGCGACCGGGACGGACGCGCCGAAGAAGACGCCGGTCAGCTTGTTTTCCCAGGCGTCATAGGCGCTCCAGGCTCCGTCTTCCGGAACCGTGACCGTGCCCTCATACGCCTCGGCGCTTTCATTCACGATATAATAGAATTCCTCGTTCGAAATGTAATGATAAATCCGCAAGCGGTCCGAAGCGGGAGCGGGAACGGCGTCCCGAAGCCCCGGAATCGCAAGCAGCGTTTTTGCGAGCGCCGAAAGCGGCACGACCCGGATTCCTTCCTCCGCGCGGTTCACGGCTCTTCCCGCTTCCTGAAGAAGCGGATCCTGTTCGCCGCCTTCCACGGTTCCCTTCGGAAGCGCATCGACGAAAATCACCGGGAATCCGGCCGCCGAGAGCCGAAGCGCCGAAGAAAGCGCCGCTCCCGGAATGTACTCCATGTACGGCACAATAAACGCGCGGAATTCCTGGCCGTTCACGGAAAGGCCGTTTTCGGTCTTCACCGCGTACTTCTCTTCCGTGAAGACATCCACCGGGATAAAGTAATAATCCAGCTGGTGATCATACAGCTCGATCGCCGGCTTCTGCAGATACATCATCTCGCCCGCCCAGTCCGCTTCGGCGTTGTAGAGGACGGCCGCCGGAATCACGGCCTTTCCGCCGGAAATCAGCGTCGTCACGCGGTTCATATAAGACATGAGCGCGCCGAAGTGGCGGTACTGCGGATTGTGGCCGTGCGCGTAGAAATGCGGCGGGCAGTCCGGGTCCGGGAAGGCTTTCGCCGAAAAGGCGTGCGGCACATAGTTGTTGATGCCGCGCACCATCAGGTGATCCGCCAGATATTTCTCCAGATGCACGCCTTCCGCCCAGCCATAGTTGCCGAAGATCTCGCACATCGAGCGGTTCTTCTTCAGCGGATCGATCGCCGCCATCGACGCGCCGAGCTTTCCGAGCGTATAATGCCAGAATTCGCCGTCGCGCACCGGATGCAGGAAATCCCGGCCGGGGCCGATTGCCTCGCCCTGCGGATAAATCTGTCCGCCGATATCGTCGATTCCAGCCATATCCTGTCCGGCCAGTCCCCGGAAGTAATGACCGAGGCTGCTCACTGTGCGCGTATGCCCGTGGTCATCCTCGATCAGATGCCCGATATACATCACGCCGTGCGCGCGGCACCAGTCGCCGATCTGGAAGGAAAAGCATTTTTCCACGAGACGCGTCACCGCGTCCATATAGTCACAGCGAACCCGGGCCTGCAGATCCCGGTCGAAATCCTGATCGAAAATCAGCGGCAGATATTTCGTGTAGTTTTTGCCCCACTTTTCCTGAAGGCAGGCGCCGACCGCGTCCGACCAGGCCTGATCCGACAGCTCTCCGATCTTTTTCCCGAACTCATACAGATGCGCGTTGCCGATTTCCGGCTCGTCCGAGAAGAATCCCGCGATCGTTTTTCCGAACTCCTCTTTGTAATGCGCATAGTGCGGCTCGTAGACCGCGTCGATCAGCTTCCGGCAGGAAGCCTCGTCCATCATGTTGATATAGTTGCGGTGCGGTCCGAAATTCCGGGAAAGATACAGGAGCGTGATCTTCCACTCGCCGTCATCCGGCTTTTCGAAGCGCACGGTTTCTTCCGAAAGCATCGGGCTGAGATCCGCAAGCTCGTCCTTCGTGCCGCCCTTTTTCACAGCAACCGCCGCGATCAGCCGGTCGTCGTCAAAACGGCGCATTGCGTCCGGCCGCAGCGTGTAGCCTTCAATCTGATTCGGCTGCCAAGGGTCCGGAGAGCGGTATTCGGCCGGGGAAAAGCTGAAAACCTTCTCCTCCGCCGGAATCTCCAGATTCTTAATGACGAGACTCTGGCGGCAAAGCGCGGGATCTGCGCCTTCTAACGCCCCGTTCGCGTAACCGGTCGGGAAATGCGCGTCGTCAAGAATCCAGACCTTCATACCGAGCTTTTTCGCCTCATCGAGTATCGCGTCCATATCCTGCCACCACTTCGGCCCGCAGAAATCCGGATGCGGCCGGCTTTCCACGCAAACCGCCCCGATATTCGCATCATGGATCACATGCATATAGTTTCGTAAGGTTTCTTCGTCTTCCCCATGCTGCCAGAAAAACGGCAGGATATGGTTTTCATGCTTTCCTGCAAGAATCTCTTTTAAATTCATATGCTCCCCTTTCCAGGCTTCACTTTTCGCCGGTCATTTCGGCACTCCGGCTTTTGTTGTCAGTATACCATAAAAATATCAAATCCGCGATACCTAATCCGAAACACGCGCCCGAAAATAAACAGATCGCTCCGAAATGTTTCCAAAGCCGCTCGTTTTCCGGCTTCTTACCCGTTTTCGCAATCATTCCGTGCTTGATTTTCCATTCGCTTTCGATATAATAAGTACATAGGGTGCAAAACACCCCTGAAGAACCATTCCCCCCAATCTATTTACGAGGAGGTACCGCATGAAAAACAGAAAAAGAATCTTTCTCCTTCCCGCGGCTGTTCTGATCCTCTCGCTTCTCCTTACTGCCTGCAGCAAGAACATGACGCGGGATATCCTGGACGGGATCGGATTCGGCGAAAAGGAAAGCACCGAAGAAGGAACGACCGAAAAGACCACGGAGGAGACGACCGAGGAAACTAACAAAGAAAGCACCGAAAAGACCACGGAGGAGACACCCGAGGAAACGACCGAAGAAGAAAGCGAAAGCACGGAGGAATCGGAAAGCGCCGCTGAGACAAAAGGCGAGACTTCGGACGGCGAATATCCCGGGGAGCTCTGCAGCTGCGACCGCTTCCGCGCGGTCTGTCCGGAAGGCTGGACCAATTATGTGCTGATGGATTTCTGGGATAAGGAAAAGCAGGACGAGAAGACCCTGCAGTTCCTGAAGGGCGAGCCGGAAAATGACTGGGATCTCTACAATCTCGCCACGGTGCGCATCGTCTGCTACAGCAGCTCCACCACGATGCTCGATTCCAGAGACATGTATGAAAATGTGGAAGACGAGGAAGTGAAGGATCTTGAAGGCCACGTCTGGAGTGGCTACACCGGCGACTACGGCGGCATCCGGAATTACTATCTGCAGACCGAATTCAGCGATCACCTCTTCGTCGCGACCGGCGCCCTGAACGGTGACAAATCCGAATTCAGCCTGGACGACGAAGACTTCATCCGGATCCTTTCGAGCGTGCGCCCGAACGACGAGGAAGAAGAAACGACTGAGGAGACCACCGAAGAAACGACGGAAGAGACCACCGAGGAAACGACCGAAGAGACCACCGAGGAAACCACCGAGGAAACCACGGAAGAAACCACCGAGGAAACGACCGAAGAAACCACGGAGGAGACGACCGAGGAAACCACCAAAGAGACCACAGAAGCTACCACGGAAGAATCCACAGAGGAAGCCACCACCGAAGCCGCCGCGGCCTATGACGCCGTACGGAATGTCCGGATCGAAGGCGACGATGACGGAGACGAACTCGAGGTGCTCTTTACGGCTCTTCCGGAAAGCGCAAACGATCTCTCGGCCTGCATCGAGGAATACGGCCTGAAGGACGCGAAGCTTACGGCGGTCTGGTTCGTCACGGCCCTGAAGGCCTTCGAGAACGATCCGCAGGAAGCCACTCAGATGATGGGCATGCTTTGTGATCCTGATGAGGCGCGTTCCGTCGTGGGCTTCGTCACCGAGCAGCTGAGCCAGAAGCGCTATCTCTCGAACGCCTACTTTGACGGAGCGGAAATCGCCAACGATTTCACGCCCGAAACGCCCTATGAGGTCAGCGTTTCCGATTTCAGCAACCGGGAAAACAATCAGCTGACTTATGTCAAGGTGGATACCGATGCCGACAGCCGGGATCGCACGATCGCGCTCCGGGCGGATGAAAACGGAGACTTCCGCATCGTGAAGTGCCCCGCACTGATGCTCTCCATGCAGTAAAAATCACACACTTTTATACACAAAGCCCCGGGAATTTCCGGGGCTTTCCTGTTATATTCTGTCACTCATCCGATTTCATTTCTTCAGTAAACCCGGATGCTTCGCATGCACACCGGACCGCGGGCTGCGGTAATCTTCACAAGGAGCGCCTTCACGCGGCTCCCCTCCCGGTCGTCCGTCAGCGGATTCTGCGCGGCAAAGGGATCCGCAAGATCGCAGATTTTCCGGTTTCCGATGCAGGTGCCCTGCACAATCGGGTAAATGGTTCCGTTCTCATAGCAGGCGACGACCTGGAAGCTTTCCACGCGCTGTCCTTCGCGGATCTCCTCTTCCAGTACAATATGCCTCAGCGTCTGCTGCGGAACCGGTTCCGGAAGCTCGATCCGGTATGTCGGCTGGGAGGAAGAAGTGTGCTCCGGCAGCTTTTCGGGGCTCCGGTAGCCCTCCGGGAGTCCGTACATCCCGCCGGACACCCCGATCGCCTCCCGCCGTTCTTCGCCAAGGAACGGAACCGGCGCTTCTTCGGGCTTTAGCTCCTCCCCGGAAAGCGATACGGTCGGCGTGCCGAATTCCCGGCGGATCAGATCGCCGAATTCCTGAAGCCGCCGCACATCCCGTTCATCGAGAAGCCCTTCCCGGGTCGGCGGAATGTTCAGGTTCAGTCCGGCATTCGCGCCGTAGGCTGTGAGCCAGGTCCGGTACAGCCGCTCGAGGCTGTGCGGCTCCTCCTTTTCGTGCCAGAACCAGCCCGGACGGATCGACATATTAATTTCCGCCGGCGCAAAGACCAGGCCTTTGCTGTAGAGGATCATCGGCAGGGTTCCGATCTCCTCATCCGTACTGTACATGAAGGACAGGCTTCCCTCCTCCGCGAGCGGTCCGGGGCCGGTCTGAATCGGGCTGAATACACAGAGCTCCGACGGCACCACCGCCCATTCACTGTGGCGGGCGATTCCGCCCTCATTTCCGCACCAGCGCACGTCCGGTCCGAAGTCGTTGAAGACCACCGCGCCGGGCTGCAGGCGCCGGATCAGCTCGATATAGCGCGGAAAATCATAATACTGCTTCTTTCCGTTCGGGCCTTCCCCGCAGGCGTTGTCAAACCAGACGCAGAAAATATCCCCGTACTGCGTGAGAAGTTCCTCCAGCTGGCTGCAGAAATAGTCATTATACGCCGGCGTTCCGTACAGCGGGTTATTGCGGTCCCACGGCGACAGATAAATGCCGAAACGGATTCCGCCGCGCCGACAGGCCTCCGCCGCCTCCTTCACGACATCCCGCTTCAGGGGGCTGTTCATGACGTTGTGTTCGGTATATTTCGTCGGCCAGAGGCAGAAGCCGTCGTGATGCTTTGCCGTCAGCACCATGCCCTTCATGCCCGCCGCCTTGATGCTCCGAACCCACTGGTCGCAGTCCAGACGGACCGGATTGAAAATCGATTCCGGCTCCGTCCCGTCTCCCCACTCCCGGTCGGTAAAAGTATTGACGCCGAAGTGGATAAAGGCGTAGAACCCGGTCTCATACCAGTCCAACTGACGCTGGCTCGGACGTACATTTGCCGCTTCAAAAAGAAAATCTCTCATTCCAGTGCCTCCCTGCATTTCTTCAGTTCTTCAATAACACCGATATGCTGCGGGCAGGCGTCCTCGCACTGACCGCAGGCAATACAGGCCGAGGCGGCCGCGCCTTCGGACGCGAGCGCCGCGTAATCCGCCTTTGCTTCCTCGATCTGACCGTTCCCAAGGCGCTTGTTCATCGCGCTGAAAATCTCGGGAATCGGAATGTTCATCGGACAGCCCTTCGTGCAGTAATGGCAGGCGGTACAGGGGATCGTCTTACTGTTCCCGAGGAGGCGCTGCGCCTCCCGGATGACCTGCTGCTCCTCGGCGTTCAGCGGCCTGAAATCCGTCATGTACGACAGATTGTCCTCCATCTGCGCGAGATTCGACATGCCGGAAAGCACCGTCAGAATGCCCTCAAGAGACGCTGCGAAACGGATCGCCCAGGACGCCGCGCTCCTGCCCGGCGCGGCCTTCTCAAGAAGGGCCTTCACATCCTTCTGGGGATTGGCGAGGCTTCCGCCCTTGACCGGCTCCATCACGACGATCGGCTTTCCGAATTCCCGCACGACTTCGTAGTTCGCGCGCGAGGTAATCGAGGGGTTCTCCCAGTCCGCGTAATTGATCTGCAGCTGGACAAATTCGACCTCCGGGTGATCGCTTAAAATCTGCCGGAGGAGCGTCGGCCCCGAATGATAGGAGAAGCCGATGTGCTTCACGAGGCCCTTCTCCTTCAGCCGGTTCACATAGTCCCACAGATGATAGCGCTCATAGGTTTTATAATTGTTCTGCATCAGCGAATGCAGCAGATAATAATCGATATATTCCGCCTTGGTGCGCTTCAGGCTGGTATAGAACTGCTTCTTCGCCATCTCCTCCGTGAGCGCGCTCGGCGCGTACAGCTTGGTCGCGAGCGTGTAGCTCTCCCGGGGATGACGCTCCACGAGCGCTTTTCTGATCGCGTCCTCCGAGCCCGGATACACGTGCGCCGTGTCAAAATAAGTGCCGCCGGCAGCAAGGAAACGGTCCACCATCTCCGAAGTCTGCTTCATGTCGATGGCGAGCGCCTTCCGCGGCAGCCGCATCAGGCCGAAGCCGAGTTTTTTTGTCTCTTCCATGGAAATGCTCATGTCGCCTTCCCTCTCTTTTTTTTTTCAAGAATACCATGAAATGCAGACTTTGTCCAGTCCCGCGCAGTACAGGAAATGGCCGCGGAGTATCGGCTATTATACTCCGCGGCCGTCCATAGAACAATATGAGAGGGAATAATTGATGATTTAACCCATGGCACCAGGTTTAAATCCGTCGTTTCAGTTAGTCTTATCTAACTCTCAGGATGCAGTATACACGATCCGAATCGATTTGTCAAGCAGAAAAGTTAGTTTTAGCTAACTTTTTCAAAAACAGTCTTTCTTTTGCGCTCAGATCGGCTTCCCGGCGGAATTGACAAGCATCCGCGGGAATGCTACAATGCTTTTATGAAGTACTTTTTGAATGTTCCCTACAGGGAGAAAGATGCTGTGAAGGCGCAGGGGGCCCGCTGGGATCCTGTGCTGAAAAAGTGGTATTATGAAGGAGATGCGCTGCCGGACAGTCTCTCGCGCTGGTCGCCGATGGAGCCGCCCGCTGGCGGGCTTCGGAAGGGGACGCCGCCGGAGGCTGTGACGCCTGCCCCGCTGAACCCTTCTCAGGAAGGAGAAGCTGCCGTCCCGGACCCATACGCAAACTATCTCAGCGTCTCGGCACTCAATCAGATGATCGCGGAGGAATTCAGCCGTACGGCTTCCTTCCGGCAGATTCTCGTGCGCGGCGAGGTGACGAATTATTCCGGCCATAAGCAGAATTATTATTTTTCCGTTAAGGACGCGTATGCCGAGCTTTCCTGCGTTCTCTTTGAAAGCGTCGCTTCCACCGCGCTCCGCTTTGAGCTTCAGAACGGCCAGGCGGTTGCGCTCGTCGGGCGGCTGGATTACTATGAAAAGTCGGGAAAATCCCAGCTCCTTGTCCGGCAGATCGAGAACATCGGGGAAGGGCTGCAGAAGCTCGCGCTCCTGAAACTTCGGGCAAAGCTCGAGGCGGAAGGGCTCTTCGATCCCGCGCACAAACAGCCGATTCCCCGGCACGCGAAGACGATCGGCATCGTGACCTCCGCAAACGGCCAGGCCGTGCGCGACATCTGCAAAATCACAAAGAAACGCTGCCCTTCGGTTCAGCTCATCCTCTACCCGGTCAATGTGCAAGGGTCCTTCGCGGCCAAAACCACGGTTCAGGGCATCCGGACGCTCGACCGGCTCGGCGTGAACGTCATTATTGTCGGGCGCGGCGGAGGCTCCGAGGAGGAACTGTCGGCCTATAACGACGAAAGCATCGTCCGCGCGATTTACGAGGCAAAAACCCCGATTGTTTCGGCGGTCGGACATGCGGGAAACCACAGCTTCACCGATGACGCCGCGGATTTCTTTGCCGCCACGCCCTCGGAGGCCGCCGAAATCACAACCGCCGACACAGCTGCCGTGATCGCGCAGATTGAAGGTCTGCGGCGCGAGCTCTCCGGAAACCTGCGCCGGATGATTGAGATGCGGCGCGCGTATCTGACAAGGAGCAAGGACCGCCTGCAGCGCTCGGCGGAGTCCGCGCTGAACGCCCGCCGTCACCGGATTGAAATCCTTCAGGCCTCCATGAAGCTGCATCATCCGAAGGAAAAGCTGAAGACGCAGAAAAAGCGTCTCATTGATGCCGATACGAAGCTGCGAGGCCTCATGGAGCGCAGTTTTTCGCTGCGTTCCCATCGTCTGGAGGTCCTGCTGTCCGCCCTCCACGGGCTCTCCCCGACGGCGAAGCTCGTGAACGGATACGGCTACATCGCCCTGAACGGACAGCCGCTCACGCGCGTCTCCTCCGCGAAGGCCGGCGACGAGCTGAGCGTGCGGATTCACGACGGCGAAATCCGTTCAACGGTCACAGAAGTCATTGAAAACGAACACAGGAGTTGATCTCATGGAAGAAAATAAAGAATTCAACATCGACGAAGCCTTAAAACGGCTCGAAGAAATCAACCGGAAGCTTGCGGAAGAAGGAATTTCACTTTCCGAATCCCTCGCGCTTTATAAAGAGGGCGTGGAGCTTTCCGCGAAGTGTAAAGATAATCTGGATATGATTGAAAAGGAGCTGATCGTCCTGACGCCGGAAGAGGAGTAGATTTCTACTCCTCTATCCTGAGTCCAAAGCCGCGAGGATACAGGACTTCTTCGGTAAACCGTCCACTCGTGTCCATCGCGGGGATTTCGACCGGCAGACATCCCGTGGGCGCGCTGCCGTCATGCAATCCTTCTATCATCGCTTTGCCGTAATCCGCCGCGATCGCCGGGTCGTCCGAAAAGGAACGCACGCCGATGATCGGGTTCTTCGGATTGGTATTCACATCCAGAACCGGCGCGAAATCGAGCTGGATGCCCCGCCTGCTTTGTTTTCCTCCTGCATTGAGGCTGTCAGTGCCTTCAGCTTCTCAGCGTCGGCACAGCTTTCCTGAAAAAGGATGATTCCGCTTCATGCTGTCTGTCTTAGCCTCTTCCTCTGAGAGCT
>CAMPAR010000021.1 GCA_946632055.1 uncultured Lachnospiraceae bacterium | reverse complement strand
GCCGTATCGACAACCAGCTGCGCGGCCGTTCCGGCCGTCAGGGCGACCCGGGCGAATCCCGCTTCTATATCTCCCTCGAGGATGACCTGATGCGCCTGTTCGGTTCCGAGCGGATTCTCGGAATGTTCAACGCGCTCGGCGTGGAGGAAGGACAGCAGATCGAGCACCGGATGCTTTCCGGCGCCATCGAAAAGGCGCAGAAGCGGATTGAGGGCAACAACTACTCCATCCGTGAGAACCTCCTGAAATTCGACGAGGTCATCAACGAGCAGCGCGAAATTATCTACAAGGAGCGCCGCCAGGTGCTTGACAACGAGAACATGCGCGACGTCATCATGAAGATGGTGACGGATATCTGCGACAACACCGTGGATATGTTCATTCCGGACGACGCGGATCCCTCGGAGTGGAACCTGGACGAGCTGAACCAGAACCTTCTGACGGCGATCCCGATGGAGCCGCTGACCGTTCCCGCGGACGCGAAGGGGCGGCAGGGCAAGAACGTCCTGAAGCACATGGTGAAGGAGAACGCCGTAAGGCTCTATGAAAAGAAAGAGGCGGAGTTCCCGGACATCGAGCAGATGCGTGAACTGGAGCGCGTGGTGCTCCTGAAGACGATTGACCGTCACTGGATGGCCCATATCGACGACATGGATCAGCTGAGGCAGGGCATCGGCCTCGTGGCTTACGGCAACAAGGATCCGCTGACCGAGTACAAGATTTCGGGCTTCGATATGTTCAACGGCATGATGGCCGGCATCCGCGAGGATACGGTCCGCGCGATTTACCACGCGCGCATCGAGCGGCCGGAGGAAAGAGAGCAGGTCGCGAAGATCACGGGCACGAACAAGGACGATACGAAGGCGAAGGTTCCGAAGAGGGCCGCCAAGAAGATCTATCCGAATGATCCCTGCCCCTGCGGGTCCGGAAAGAAATACAAGAACTGTCACGGTAGACCCGGCGCCGCCGACTTGTCTTAAGTAAAGGGAAAACATTTATGGTAGAATACGATCAGTTCAAATATACACTCTCGCAGTACGAGGCGCCGCTTCAGGAGCTTCGTTCGGCGCTCGCGCTTGACGCGAAAAAGGAACAGATTTCGGAGCTCTCCATGTATATGGAGGATCCGAATTTCTGGAACGATCCGGACAAGTCCTCCGAGATCACGAAGAAACTGAAGAACCTGCAGGACACCGTCAAGGAATACGACGAAATCGAGAAGCTCTATGACGATATGAAGTCGATCATCGAAATCGCCGAGGAAATGGAGGATGGTTCCCTCGTGGAGGAGGTGCAGGCGGATCTCGACAGCTTTAAGGAAAAATTCGAGGAGCTGAGAGTCACGACACTCCTTTCGGACGAATTCGATCATAACGACGCGATTCTCCGGCTGAACGCCGGCGCGGGTGGGACCGAGGCCTGCGACTGGGCCGGCATGCTGTACCGCATGTATACCCGCTGGGCGGAGAAAAAGGGCTACTCCATCGAAGTGCTCGACTATCTGGACGGCGACGAGGCCGGCATCAAGTCCGTCACGATCCAGATCACGGGCGAAAACGCCTACGGATACTTAAGGTCCGAGCACGGCATTCACCGCCTGGTGCGGATTTCGCCCTTCAACGCGGTCGGAAAGCGCATGACGAGCTTCGTCTCCTGCGATATTATGCCGGTAATCGAGCAGAGTCTCGACGTGGACATCAAAGACGACGACCTGAAGATCGACGTTTACCGTTCCTCCGGCGCCGGCGGCCAGCACATCAACAAGACCTCTTCCGCTGTCCGGATCACGCATATTCCGACAGGCATCGTTGTCGCCTGCCAGAATGAGCGCTCTCATTTCCAGAACCTCGATAAGGCCATGGAAATGCTGCGTGCGAAGCTGTATCTTCTGAAAAAGCAGGAGAACGAAAATCAGCTCTCCGACATCCGGGGCGAAGTAAAGGACAACGGCTGGGGCTCCCAGATCCGTTCCTATGTGTTCCAGCCCTATACGATGGTCAAGGACCTCCGGACACAGGCGGAAACCGGAAATGTGCAGGCAGTCATGGACGGCGATCTTGACATGTTCATGAATGCATACCTGAAATGGATCCACACGGACCGGACCGTGAATGAGTAAGAGGAAACGATGAAGGCAGATGTCAGACTCGATAAAATGGATCTGTTCCGTTTTATGTTTTATCATATGTACATGCGGCCGACCGGCCTGATTTATCTCGTTGTCGGCCTGGTTTCTTTAGGCGGCGGCATATACTTTCTTGCAAACGGCAATAACAGCGGGGTGTTCCTGATCCTGATTTCCGCCGTGTACTTTATCCTTCAGCCCGTGTTCCTGTATTTCAAGGCCACGCAGCAGTCGAAGCTGGACATCATGCAGCGGAATACGGTCTATGTCTTCGACAGCGCCGGGATGCATGCCTACCAGGGCGCCGAGTCTTCGACGCTTCCCTGGGAAAAGGTTCATAAGGCCGTCGTATTTGCGGGCGAGCTGATCATTTACCTGACGGACATCCGGGCCAATGTGATTCCGCTTTCCACGCTGGAGGACCGGGAGGAGACGCTCTCCTATCTGCAGGAAATGCTGCCGAAGAAAAAAAGAAGAGGCTTTTGATTCATGACCGAAATGTTTGAAACGACTTCTCCGGAAGAAACGGAAGCGCTGGGGCAGCGCCTGGCATCTACCGCTTCTCCCGGAGATATTGTCTGTCTTTCGGGAGATCTCGGCACCGGGAAAACCGTCTTCGTCAAGGGCTTTGCGAAGGGCCTGGGCGTTTCGGAGCCCGTGGTGTCGCCGACCTTCACGATCGTACAGGAGTACCGCGAGGGACGCCTGCCGCTGTACCACTTTGACGTCTACCGGATCGAGGACCCGGAGGAGATGGAAGAGGTGGGACTTGACGAATATTTCTACGGGGACGGCGTTTGCCTGGTGGAATGGGCGGGTCTGATTAAAGACCTGATCCCGGAAAACGCGTTTGACGTGGTGATCGAAAAGGAACCGGAAAAAGGCGACGATTTCCGGAAAATCACGCTGATCCGGCCGGAGTCCCGTGAAACCCTCGAATAATGAACTGTTTGAAAGGAACCTGCTTTGCTGATTCTCGGAATTGAGAGCGCTTCGCTCACGGCGTCGGCCGCACTTCTTCAGGATGATACGGTGATCGCCGAATATACCACGAATTTCAAAAAAACACATTCGCAGACGATTCTGCCGATGATCGACGAAATCCTGCGTATGACGGAGAAGGACTGCGGCATGCTGGACGCCGTCGCGGTATCCGAGGGGCCGGGATCCTTTACGGGCCTTCGGATCGGCGCCTCTTTAGCAAAAGGGCTGGCCTTCCCGGGCGATCTGCCGATCATCCCCGTGCCGACGCTGGATGCGATCGCCTACGGGGCCTTCGGCTCAGACGCCGTGCTCTGCCCTTTAATGGACGCGCGGCGGATGGAGGTCTACAGCGGCCTGTACGGCTTTAACGGCGAGGAATTCGTCGTTTATGAAAAGGCGGCGGCGCGCCCGATGAAAGAACAGCTGGAGCGCGCGGAGGCGCTTGCGAAGGAACTCGGGAAACCGGTCATGTATCTCGGGGACGGCCTGCCGGTCTTCGAAGCGGAAATCCGGAAGAACCGGACGGTTCCCACGCTTTTTGCCCCGGCGCATACGAGATGCCAGCGGGCGGGATCGGTCGCGGCGCTCGGCGCAAAGCTTTTCGAAGAAGGCGTCCGCGCCTCCGCGTTAAGCTTCGAGCCGGTATATTTAAGAAAATCCCAGGCGGAGCAGGAGCGGGAAAGGAAGGGGCTCTAAGTGGCTGAGAACACCGAAAAAACGCCCTTTAGTGCCGAAATCCGTCCGATGACGGAGGCGGATATTCCGGCGGTCGCTTCTCTGGAAAGCCGCCTGTTTTCCGACCCCTGGAGCGAGACCGAGATCCGAAGAAGCTTCGCGAACGACTCGCTTTACCGCTACTATGTCGCGAGCGGGGCGGAAGGAATTCTCGGATATGCCTGCATGAGCCTGATTCTCGATGAAATGAATGTGGATAATCTTGCGGTGGACGCTTCCTGCAGGAGAAGGGGCCTTGCCCGCGCGCTCATGCTGAGGATGCTCCGGGACGCCCGCGAAGCCGGCATGACGGCGGCGACGCTCGAAGTGCGGGACAGCAACGCGCCCGCCATCGCTCTGTATGAAAGCTTCGGATTCCGGCAGATCGGATTCCGCAAGGATTATTATGTGAAGCCTGCGGAGGGCGCGCGGATTTACGCGAAGGCCCTGCAGGAAGAAGAAACCTGATTCTGGAGTATTTTGCATGCTGGATGTTTTCCTGATCGGGACGGGGGGCATGATGCCGCTTCCGTACCGTTTCTTAACTTCGCTTGTGCTTCGCTGCAACGGCTCGACGATGATGATCGACTGCGGCGAGGGAACGCAGGTGGCGCTTCGGAAGAAAGGCCTGTCTGCCAATCCCGTCGACGTCATCTGCTTTACGCACTATCACGGCGATCATATCAGCGGCCTTCCGGGGCTGCTTCTCACGATGGGCAATTCCGAAAGGAAGGAACCGCTCGTCCTGATCGGCCCGAAGGGGCTGGAGCGCGTGGTATCGGCGCTTCGCGTCGTCGCGCCGGAGCTGCCGTTTCCGATTGAATACCGGGAGTTTACCGGGCAGGAAGCGGATTTTACGGTAAACGATTATGATATCCACGCCTTCCGGGTGAACCACAATGTACCCTGCTACGGCTACCGCGTCAACATCCGGCGGCTCGGGCTTTTTGATCCGGAGCGCGCGAAGGCGAACGAGGTGCCGCTGAAGTACTGGAATCGCCTGCAGCACGGAGAGAGCGTCACCGAGGACGGCCGGATTTTTACACCGGACCTCGTGATGGGGCCGGAGAGAAAGGGCCTGAAGCTCGTCTATTCGACGGATACGCGCCCGACGGATTCCATCCGGGAAAACGCGGAAGGTGCGGACCTCCTGATCCTCGAGGGCATGTACGGAGAGAAGGGCAAGCTGCAGTCCGTCCGCGAGAAAAAGCATATGCTGATGCAGGAGGCCTGCAGAATCGCGGCGGAGGCCCGGGCAAAGGAGCTGTGGCTGACCCACTATTCTCCTGCTGTCATGCATCCGGAGGAGTACCGGGAAGAGCTCCTGAAAATATTTCCGCGCACGGTCATCCCGAAGGACGGCCACGGCACGGTACTGATGTTTGAGGACTGAAAATGCTTAAGGATATACTGATTCTTGGAATCGAGAGCTCCTGCGACGAAACGGCGGCGGCGGTCGTCCGGAACGGGCGGGAAGTGCTCTCGAATATCATATCGTCGCAGGTTCCGCTGCATACGATTTACGGCGGCGTGGTGCCGGAAATCGCTTCGAGAAAGCATGTGGAAAAAGTGATTCCGGTAATCCGTGAGGCCCTGCAGGAAGCGGGCGTCACGCTTCAGGATATCGACGCAGTCGCCGTGACCTACGGGCCGGGACTCGTCGGAGCGCTTCTCGTGGGCGTCTCCGCGGCAAAGGGCCTGGCCTACGCGGCAAAGAAGCCGCTCGTCGGAGTGCATCACATCGAAGGCCATGTGGCCGCAAATTACCTCGAACACCCGGATCTTACGCCGCCCTTTGGCTGCCTCGTCGTTTCCGGCGGACATACGCACCTCGTGGAGGTAGAGGATTACGGAAAGTTTTCCATGATCGGACGGACCCGGGACGACGCGGCCGGAGAGGCCTTTGACAAGGTGGCCCGCGCGATCGGCCTCGGCTATCCGGGCGGCCCGAAAATCGACCGGAAGGCGAAGGAGGGCAATCCGCTCGCGATTCCCTTCCCGAAGGCTTCCGTGGACGGCGCCTTCTATGATTTCAGCTTTTCCGGGCTGAAATCGGCGGTCCTGAACTATCTGAATCACGCGAAGATGCAGGGCCTTTCCGTGAACGACGCGGATCTCGCGGCTTCGTTCCAGAAGGCGGTGGTGGACGTCCTGACGGAGAAAAGCGCGGCGCTGATCCGGGAACGCGGATACCGGCGCTTTGCGGCGGCTGGCGGCGTCGCCTCGAATTCGGCGCTTCGGGAAAGCCTGAAGACCGCCTGTGAAAAGGAGGGCGCGGCGTTCTACGCGCCGTCACCGATCTTCTGTACGGACAATGCGGCCATGATCGCCTGTGCGGGCTACTATGAATATATCGCCGGCGCGCGCGCGGACCTTGCGCTGAACGCCGTGCCGAATCTGAAACTGGGAGAGAGATAAAAACTTATGGAAGCAATTGCAAACTGGTATGAAAGCACCCTCGGCTCCTGGATGCCGAAACAGATTTTCGTCTTCCTCGTGTCCATGGTTCCGCTGATTGAGCTTCGCGGAGGCCTGGTGATCGCGCGGCTTCTCGATATGTCCTTTGTGCAGGCCAATATTTTCTGCATCATCGGCAATATCGTTCCGATTCCCTTTGTGCTGCTCTTTGTACGCAGGATTTTTGCCTTCATGAAGCGGCACAATATTCTGACGAAAATCGTGGAAAAGCTCGAAAACCGGGCGGCAAAGAAATCGAAGGGCGCCGAGAGAGGCGAATTTGCCTTCCTCCTCACCTTCGTCGGGATCCCGCTTCCCGGGACCGGTGCCTGGACGGGTTCTCTCATCGCCTCGGTCATGCAGTACGACATCAGGAAGGCGTCGCTCGCGATTTTCCTCGGCATCCTGATGGCGGCCGCGATTATCGACATCCTGGCCTACGCGCTTCCGGGGCTCATCCTGTGATACAAGAGAAGAAAGCGAGTGAATGAAGATGACGGAATTTGCAGCACTCGTACTGGCCGGCGGCAGGGGAAGCCGGATGGGGCTTGATACCCCCAAGCAGTTCCTCGAATACCGGGGAAAGCCGCTCTTTTTATGGAGCGCGCTCGAATTCTTGCGGGCCGGAATGCCGGTCACGCTGGTTTTTTCCCCGGAAGACCTCGAAAGAGCGAAGGAGGAAGCCGCGCGTTTCGGAGAGGAAATTGCCGAAACGGGGCAGCGGCTGGATTTTACGGTGGGCGGAAAGGAACGCTTCGAATCCTCGTTCCTCGGCCTGCAGCACCTGAAAGAACAGGGCGGCTGCCGCTATGTGCTGATCCACGACGCGGCGCGTCCCTTTGTGACGGCGGAGGTGATCGGCCGCGCGAAGGACTGTGTGAAGGAATTCGGGACGGCGGTTGCGGCCGTGCCTTCGGTCGATACCGTGAAGATCGCGGATGAAGCCGGGATTGTGCGGGAGACGCCGGACCGGAACCGGGTCTTCATCATTCAGACGCCGCAGGCCTTCGGCTTTTCGGAGCTTTTTTCGGCCTACGAGGCCATGTTTTCGGCGCCGGACAGGATTTTTTCCGTCACGGACGATTCCTCGGTCATGGAACGCGTGAAAAACGCCGAAATCCGCCTTTTTCGCGGCGATTACGCCAATATTAAAATCACAACGCCGGAGGATCTGAAATATCTGCAGTAAAACGGCGGTAAAACTACGGTTCGGGCAGTACAACGGGCATCGTTAAAGGAGAGACATGTTAAGAAAATTCATCAGCTACTACAAACCGGAGAGGAGCGTCTTCATCAAGGATATGACGTCCTCGTTTTTTATCGCACTGATCGGGCTGGTTTACCCGATTGTGACGCGCAAAATGCTGAATTCCTACATTCCGGACCGGAATGTGCGGATGATTGTGATCGCTTCGGCGGCAGTTTTGATTCTTTACGCCGTGCGGGCGCTTCTGCAGTTTTATATTCAGTATCAGGGGCATATGATGGGAACGCGGATTCAGGCTGAGATGCGCCGGGACATGTTCGACCACCTCGAGTCCCTGCCCTACCGGTATTTTGACAATCATGAGACCGGCAAAATCCTCTCCCGCATGACGAACGATCTGCAGGATATTTCGGAGCTGGCGCATCACGGGCCGGAGAATCTCATCATTTCCTCGCTGACGATCATCCTGTCGCTCTCGTACCTGTGCACCATCAATATTCCGCTGACGCTGATTATTTTTGCCTGCGTGCCGATTCTCTTTATCATCACCCTGCTGCTGCAGAAAAAGATGCGCCGGGCTTTTGCCATGAGCCGCCAGGCGATTGCGAAGGTCAATGCCTCGGTGGAATCGAGCATTCAGGGCATCCGGGTCACGAAGGCCTACAACAACGCCCGGAAGGAACGCGAGAAATTCGAGGTCGGAAACGGCGAGTTCATCGAGGCGAAGCGGATCGGCTTCCACGCGATGGGACAGTTCAGCGCCTCGACGCAGTTCGTGACCAACCTCTTCAACGTGGTCGTGCTCGTCGGCGGAGGCCTGTTCATGTACGCGGGAAAGATCAATTTCGCGGACTATTCGGCCTTCTTCGTGTCGGTCAATCTCTTCATCAATCCGGTCACGACGATGATCAACTTCATGGAGCAGTACCAGAACGGCGTGACGGGCTTCGAGCGCTTTATCCAGATCCTCGAGGAGGAGCCGGAAAAGGACAGCGACGAGGCGGCGGACGCCGGAATCCTTGAAGGACATATTGAATTCCGGGACGTTTCCTACAGCTACGACGGCAGGAACGACGTCCTGGAGCACATCAGCCTCGATATCGGAAAAGGAAAGAAATACGCGCTTGTCGGGCCCTCCGGCGGCGGAAAAACGACGATCTGCCACCTGCTGCCGCATTTCTATGACATCCAGGAGGGGCAGATCCTGATTGACGGCAAGGACATCCGCAGCATGACGCTTGAATCCGTGCGCCGGAATATCGGCATCGTGCAGCAGGACATCTATCTCTTCAACGCCTCGATCCGCGACAACATCCTCTACGGGCGTCTGGACGCGACCGAGGAAGAGGTGATCGAAGCCGCGAAGCGGGCGAATATCCACGACTACATCATGGCGATGCCGCAGGGCTACGACACCGAAATCGGCGAACGCGGCGTCCGGCTCTCGGGCGGACAGAAGCAGCGGCTGTCGATCGCGCGCGTCTTTTTGAAGGATCCGGCGATTCTCGTCCTCGATGAGGCGACGAGCGCGCTGGACAATACGACGGAGCTTCTGATTCAGCGTTCGCTGGACGAGCTCTGCAAGGGCCGCACGACCATCGTCGTGGCGCACCGCCTGTCCACCATCAAGAACGCGGATGAAATTGCGGTGGTTTCGCGGGGCAGAATCATCGAGCAGGGAACGCATGAAGCGCTTCTTTCACAGGGCGGCGCCTATGCGGAGCTGTACCGTCTCCAGTTCCGCGAGGAGGAAGAAGCGGGCGAGGGACTGAAGAAGCTCGCCATCGGATAAACTGTCAGATCTTTTTTAGAATGAGATTGACAAAAGCGCTTCCATGCTCTAAAATTTACATTGTTGGCAGAATTCATACCGCGGGAACGGGCGTCTGAAGGGATCGGAAGGATCCGGCGCCCCGGAAGCGTTTTCACATAGATTTGGAGGAAGTACGATTATGGGATTTTTCGGCGGCGGCGCTGATATCGGCATCGATCTCGGCACGGCAAGCATTCTTGTATATATTAACGGCAAAGGCGTGGTATTAAAAGAGCCTTCTGTTGTGGCTTATGACACCAATACCAATGAAATCAAGGCCATCGGCGAGGAAGCCCGCCTCATGATCGGCCGTACGCCCGGCAATATCAAGGCCGTGCGTCCCTTACGTCAGGGTGTCATTTCGGACTATACGATCACGGAGAAAATGATCCGTTATTTTATCCAGAAAGCGCTCGGAAAGCGGACCTTCCGCCGTCCGAGAATTTCGGTCTGCGTTCCCTCGCATATTACCGAGGTGGAGCGCAAGGCGGTTGAGGACGCCACGATCAACGCGGGCGCGCGCGAAGTGTTTATCATCGAGGAACCGGTGGCGGCGGCCATCGGCGCCGGCATTGATATTTCCAAGCCCTGCGGCAATATGATTGTCGATATCGGCGGCGGCACGACGGATATCGCCGTGATTTCCCTCGGCGGAACCGTGGTTTCGGACTCGCTGAAGGTGGCCGGAGACGACTTTGACGAAGCGATCGTCCGTTATATGAGGCGGAAGCACAACCTCCTCATCGGCGAACGCACGGCGGAAGAGATCAAGATCAAGATCGGAACCTGCTATAAGAGCGACGAAGAGCTGACGCTCGACGTGCGCGGCAGGAACCTCGTGACGGGTCTCCCGAAGACCGTGACGCTCACCTCGGATGAGACGCTCGAAGCGCTGACGGAGTCCGCCAATAAGATCGTCGATATGGTTCACGCGGTGCTGGAAAAGACGCCGCCGGAACTGGCTGCCGATATTGCGGACCGCGGCATTGTGCTGACGGGCGGCGGCGCCCTTCTGTCCGGCATGGAGAAGCTCCTCGAGGAGAAGACCAGCATTCCGACGATGATCGCCGAGGATCCGATGAACTGCGTCGCGATCGGCACCGGCAAATATATTGAGTTTATCCATAATGCCGATCTCGGCACGGTGGATGAGTAAGCGGTCCTTCGAAGAGGCGCTTAGAAGCGCTGCCCTTTGAATCCCGGTATTTTAAGCATCACAGGCGGATACTCCGTAGAAGCGGAGCATTCGCCTTTTGGATTTCTTAAGGAGAAACTGACACAAAAATGGACACAGTATCAGGGTATGTGGAGCGGATCACCTTCCACAACGAGGAAAACGGCTATACCGTCCTGACGCTGCAGGACGCCGGTAAAGAGACGGTCCTGACGGGCGTTTTTCCCGCGGTTTCGGAAGGAGAATTCATCCGCGCGGAGGGCGAGATCATCGTCCATCCGGTCTACGGCGAGCAGATGAAGGTCGAGCGCTATGAATTTGTCGCTCCGACGGACGAAGCTTCCATGGAGAAATACCTCGGTTCAGGCGCGGTGAAGGGAATCGGCGCCGCGCTGGCCGCGCGCATCGTGGCGAAGTTCGGCAGCGACACCTTCCGCGTCATCGAGGAGGAGCCGGAGCGGCTGTCCGAGGTGCGCGGCATCAGCGAGCGCTCTGCGATGGCGATTGCGGAGCAGATCATCGAGAAGCGCGAGGTCCGGAATGCCGTCATTTTCCTGCAGCAGTACGGGATGACCTTCCATATGGCAGCGAAAATCTACCGCGAATACGGCATGCGCCTGTACGGGATCGTCCGGGAGAATCCCTACCGGCTGTCCGAAGACATCGACGGCATCGGCTTTAAAACGGCCGACGCGATCGCCCGGCAGAACGGCATCCGGCCGGATTCGGAATTCCGCATCCGCGCGGGGCTTCTGTACACGCTCTCGCAGGCGGTGTCCTTCGGGCATACCTACCTCCCGAAGGAGGAGCTTCTTCAGTCGGCTGCCGCACTTCTCGAGACGGAGCTTGGCGGCAGCGACAACCTCCTGCAGGAGCTCTCGGGGGAGAAAAAGATCCGGATCGTCCGAAGAGGGAGCGAAGAGCGGATTTATCTGAATTCCTTCTACCGGATGGAGCAGGACTCGGCGGTTCTTCTCCGGGATATGAATATTTCGGACGCGTCGATCAGCGAGGAGGAGATTGAACGGAAGCTTGCGTCGATCCTGAAGGAGAAGGCGCTGGTTCTCGACCCGCTGCAGGAGAAGGCCGTCCATACCGCCGTGAAGAACGGCATCACGATTATTACCGGCGGCCCCGGCACCGGAAAGACGACGATTATCAATGTGATCATCAGCTATCTGATCCGGGAGGGGCTGGATATTTCCCTCGCGGCGCCGACCGGGCGCGCGGCGAAGCGGATGACGGAGGCGACGGGCTATGAGGCCCAGACGATTCACCGGCTTCTTGAAGTCAGCGGCGTTCCGGGACAAAGCTCCGGCACCATGTTCCAGCGAAATTCGGAAATGCCGCTGGAGGCGGATGTCGTGATTATCGACGAGATGTCGATGGTCGACACGATGCTGATGCACGCGCTCCTTCGGGCCATGGTGCCCGGCATGCGTCTCATCCTCGTCGGCGATGTGAACCAGCTGCCCTCCGTCGGGCCCGGCGAAGTCCTGAAGAGCCTGATTGATTCGGAGTGCTTTCCCGTCGTGCGTCTGTCGAAAATTTTCCGGCAGGACGAGGAGAGCGACATCATTGTCAACGCGCACAAAATCAACGAGGGCGAAATCGTGGAAATGAAACCCTCGAAGGATTTCCTTTTCATTCCGAGAGAGCAGGCGGGGCAGATCAGCGGCGCGACGATTACGCTTCTTAAGGAAAAGCTCCCGAAGTATGTGCATGCGAAGACGAGCGAGCTGCAGGTGCTTTCCCCGATGCGAAAGGGGCTTCTCGGCGTGGAAAACCTGAATAAGGTGCTGCAGGAGGCGCTCAATCCGCCGGGGGCGGGAAAGGCGGAGAAGGAGTTTCCCTTCGGACTTTTCCGGGAGGGCGATAAGGTCATGCAGATCCGGAACGATTACCAGATGGAGTGGGAGATCGAGGGCAGCTACCCCCGAAAAACCGGCACCGGCGTCTTCAACGGCGACATGGGTGTGATCCGCCGGATCAGCTTTTTCGAAGAAACCGTGACCGTGCTCTTCGATGACGAGAGAATGGTGGTCTATCCCTTCTCCCTGATGGAAAACCTGGAGCTTGCCTATGCCGTCACGATCCACAAATCCCAGGGCAGCGAGTATCCGGCGGTCATCCTGCCGCTTCTTTCCGGGCCGCAGCTTCTGATGACGAGAAATCTTCTCTACACCGGCGTGACGCGGGCGAAGAAATGCGTCTGCATCGTCGGAAGCTATGAGGTTTTCTGCCGGATGATCGAAAACGACCGGGAACAGAAGCGCTACAGCGGACTGAGAGACATGATCCGCGAACTCTATGACGATGATTGATCTGATCTATCCGAAGCACTGCCCGGTCTGCCTGAACGCGCTGCCGCCCGGAAAAACCCTGATCTGCGCGCCGTGCAGGAAGAAGCTGCGGCTCGTCCGGGAGCCCGTCTGCTTCAAATGCGGCCAGCCGCTTCTTTCGGCGGAGCGCGAATACTGCACGCCGTGCGAAAAGAACCTGCCGGCCTTCGAATCCAACACCGCCTGGGCGGAATACGGCTCCTTTTATATCCGCCGGATGCTCTCGGAGGTCAAGTACCACGGAAACCGCCAGCTTCTCGACTACCCCTGCCTGGATTTCGGTCTGAAAATGAAGGCGCGGGTTGAAAGCTGGCAGGCCGAGGCGCTGATCCCCGTCCCCGTGCATGAGAGCCGAAAAAAAGAGCGCGGCTATAATCAGGCCGAGGAAATCGCACAGCGCCTCGGGAAAATCTTCGGAATCCCGGTGGACGCCGGGTGCCTTGAGAGGAGCGCCGAAACCCATCAGCAGAAAAATCTCGGGCGCCGCGAACGCGCCGTCAATCTCATGTCCGCCTTTTCCTGGCAGGGAACTCCGAAGAAATACCGTACCGTCATCCTGATCGATGATATTTATACGACCGGCGCCACTTTGAACGCCTGCACCGCCGTCCTTCAGTCGGCGGGAATCGATAAAATTTATGCCCTCTGTCTTTCGATCGGACGGCGGCAGTAAATTTATTTTGCGATAATCCAAAATTTACGCTTGATTTTTCCGGCAGGTCTGCTATTATGGATGATAACAATAATGGGGTAAGATGAGCCCCTGAAAAAAGGAGACTTTGTGATGGAAGAAATCGTAAAAGGCAATTTCAACAGATCATCCGCACCGAGCGAACTTCGTATTACTGACATTCGCTTTACCGACATTGTAGGCGCTCCGATGCACTGCACGCTGATGAAGATCTACACCAACCAGGGGATCGTAGGTCTTGGAGAGGTTCGTGACGGCGGCGACAGAATGTATGCTGAAATGCTGAAATCCAGGCTTCTCGGAGAGAACCCCTGTGATGTGGAGCGTCTGTTCCGCAGAATCAAGCAGTTCGGCGGCCCCGCTCGTCAGGGCGGCGGCGTCTGCGGCGTGGAAATCGCGCTTTGGGATATCGCCGGCAAGGCATACGGTGTTCCGATTTACCAGATGCTCGGCGGCAAGTACCGTGATTCGATCCGCTGCTACTGCGATACCGACGTTGACGGCAAGCATACCGGCACCGACATGGGCAACGCGCTGAAGGCCCGTATGGAAAAGGGCTTCACCTTCTGCAAGATGGACCTCGGCCTCGGCATCCTGATGGACGAGCCCGGCACCCTGACCGCTCCTCTCGGCTACCTTGAGAACCAGAGAGACCTGTGGAAGAAGGCGCGCGAGGCGAAGACCCCCGAAGAAAAGCGCTGGTGGCAGAACCGTGCCTATGACCAGCAGAACATTGAGCATCCCTTCACCGGCGTTCATGTAACCGAGAAGGGCTTTGACATGCTCGAGCAGTATGTTGCGGACGTCCGCGCCGTTGTCGGCTATGACGTTCCGATCGCCATTGACCACTTCGGCCATATCGGCGTGGAAGACTGCATCAAGCTCTGCCGCCGCATTGAGAAGTACAACATTGCATGGGCAGAGGATATGATTCCGTGGCAGTACACCGACCAGTACAAGAGACTGTCCGACGCGACGACCGTTCCGATCTGTACCGGTGAGGACATTTATCTGACCGACGGCTTCGAAGACCTCCTTGAGGCTCGCGCCGTATCCGTCATTCACCCCGACATCCTGACCTCCGGCGGTATCCTGGAGAACAAGAAGATCGGCGACCTGGCTGAGAAGCACGGCGTAGCGATGGCGGTTCATATGGCTGAAACTCCGGTTTCCGCTTATGCCTGCGTACATTCCGTTGCGGCAACCAGAAACTTCTACGTCCTTGAGAACCACTCGGTCGATGTTCCGTGGTGGGATGACATTGTCATCGGCTCTCCGGCTGAAGGCAAGATCGTTGACCATGGCTTCATTAAAGTTCCGGACAAGCCGGGCCTTGGCATCGACGACTGGAACGACGAGGTAATCAAAGAGCATCTGCATCCGCAGTTCCCCGAAATGTGGCCGGAGACCAGCTACTTCGACCGTATGGTTTCGAACGACAGACTGTGGAGCTGACGACAGGAAAATTTAACTTACAGAAAGAACCGGCGGCCGTAAAAAGCCGCCGGTACAGGCATAAATAACAATGAAAGATACTGATAAGATCGTCGTAATTACCGATCTTCGCACGGAGGAAGCGAAAAGCGCGGCCGAGTATCTGTCCGGTCTCGGATACGAGATCGTGACGCCTCCCGCCGACGTGCACCTCTGGAAGGAAGAGGAAATTGCGGCTTTTGCAGCGCCCCTGAAGGACCGGCTGTACGGTGTGATTCACCCGGCGCCTCCGGTCACAAAGGGCGGAATTCTGGAAGTCAGCGAGGAAGACTGGGAGCGCACTTCGAATGAGGGCGCTATCGCGGCTTTCATGGTTACGAAGGTTTTCTGCACGATTTTCCGCGAGAAAAAGGGCGGCGTGCTGATCTTCCTGAACAGCATCCACGCCGAAAAGCCGATGGGCAAGGGCATCCTGTATTCCCTGAACTGCGGCGCAGTGGATATGCTTTCCCGGGAAGCGGCTCAGGATTATTCCGAGAGCGGCGTCAATGTGTACTTCGTGGAAAAAGGAATTACGGATCCCGAGGTGGGAAAATCCGACGTTTCGGCTCTGTACTACGGTGTCGATCTTCGCTATCCGCGGCGCAAAATGCCCGAAGCCGGGTATCTGAACGGCCTTCTTGCCTTTCTTCTGACGGATGCGGCTTATCCTCTCACGGGACAGCCGATCACGGCGGACGCGGGCCTGACCGGATTCTACAACCAGCATCGTTTCAAGGTAGAAGGGAGGGAGTACTTTGATTTCACCAAATTCAGAAGAAAATAGAGTCGCCCTCGTTACCGGTTCCGGAAAAGGCGTCGGCGCGGGCGTGATCCGCGTGCTGACAAGAGCAGGCATCAAGTGCTGCATCAACTGCAATACCAACCGCACGATGGCGGACCAGCTTCTTGAGGAAGTTCAGAGCTACGGCGGCGAAGCCTTTATTTATCAGGCCGACGTGACGGATCCCGCCCAGAGAAAGGGCATGGTGGACGCCGTCATCGAACACTACGGGAAACTCGACATCCTGGTCAACAACGCGGCCATGCAGCCCAACAAATTCATCGACCAGTACACGGAAGAATCCTTCCGCTGGCTCTGGAACATCAATATCGGCGGATATTTCCACATGGTGAGAGAGTGCCTGCCCTATCTGAAGGAGAGTCCTCAGGGCCGGATCATCAACCTTTCCAGCGTACACGGAAAGCGTCCGGCGACCTTTGACGCGGGCTACGCAACCACCAAGGGCGCCATCCGCCAGTTCACGAGAGAACTTGCGCTGGAGCTTCTTTCCACCGGCATCACGGTCAATGCCATCGACCTCGGCGGCTGCAAGATCGAGTTCAAGACCGGAAAAGCACAGTTCCAGACCTTCCATCCGCTGGAACTCAACAATCCGTCCTGGAAGCGTCCGGACCTCACGGTCATGCCGGAGGAGGTCGGTCACCTCATTTATTATCTTTGCAGCAAGGAAGGAAAGGCGATCAACGGTCACGGCGTCCGTATTGACAACGGTCTCTTGCTGACGTAAGACAACTGATCCACAATTCACAAGGAGATTAAACATGTTCTATAACGATCCTGAATACATCAAGAAGCTGACCCCGTACTGGACCGGCGAGCGTCTTCCGGACGGCCGTCCGATGGTAGACGAGAAGGTTCTTCAGAGACTGAGAAACATTACATTTGAGGAAGCCTGGGGCCCGCTGTGGCGCGAGGGCTATCGTCATAACTGGGAATGCAATTTCCGCATGACCCACGGCGAGAACATTCTGGTCGGCCGTGCGGTTACCGCCGTGATGGTTCCGAGACGTCCTGACCTTGACGAAGTGCTTCTGGACATCGGGCAGAAGGAAGAGGGCCACAAGGGCTTCTACAACCAGTGGGTGATCGACAACCTGGTGGAAGACGACGTTGTCGTCGTCGACCTGTATGACAAGATTTTCCAGGGCACCTATGTCGGCGGCAACCTTTCGACGGCCATCAAGACCCGCACCAAGCGCGGCGGCGCCGTCATCTGGGGCGGCGTGCGTGACCTGCAGCAGATCGTCAAGATCGACGGCCTGCAGATTTATTACCGCGGCGTGGATCCGACGGGTATCGGCGACTGCTCGATGACCGGCTACAATGTTCCCTGCCGGATCGGCGAAGCGATCTGCATGCCCGGTGATATCGTTCACGGCTCCCTTTCGGGCGTCATCTTCATCCCGGCACAGCATGCCGAGATGGTGGCGGAGCACGCCGAGAAGTCTCATATCCGCGACGTCTTCGGTTTCGACCGTCTGGCCTCCAAGACCTACACGACCGCTGAAATCGACCGTCCGTGGACCGTTCCGATGATGTACGACTTCATCGACTGGTTCAAGAACGATCCTCGTGCCGAGCAGTACTCCTACCTCACCTGGGACAAGGAGCTCGAGGAAGCCAAGGAACGCGAGGCGAAGGAAGCGAACCGTACCGAGACGATTCTTTAATAACTCGCCTGCGAGCAGAAAAAACGCTCTGACAGTTTGTCAGAGCGTTTTTTCTGCTGTGGCGGTGTAGAGATTCGGGACGGCGAAGAAGGGCTGATGCGTCATCTTGTAGCCGCGGTGGCGGAAGACGGAGGCGAGCGTCCTTAAGTAGAAGCCGTGCATGACGAGGACATAGTCGCCGTCCGGGAGCTTTTCGATGAAATCCACCAGTTTCCCGGCGCGCCTCCTGGAAGCGCTGCGCCGTTCGGGCTGCCGCTTCATCGGCAGATACCACTGGACGCGTCCGAGGAAGTTCATAAAGTGCCGCTCAAAGCGGTGGCCGGTGTCCATAAAGGAGCGGAGCGGTATCTCGTTCAGCAGGTCTTCGATCACGGTGTAATCATGGACGCCGAGGAACTGCTCCGCGGTCTGGTGCGTGCGCTTGTAGGGACTGACAAAGACCTTGGCCTTCGGGCTGATGTCCAGATGCTGCGTGACCGGCAGAATATCGTGGCGGTCGTAATCCAGCCAGGCCTGATCGAATTCTTCAGAATTGTATTTTTTTACCCACGGCATGTCAACCTGCCCGTGGCGGATCATGGTTACCCTCATATGGTCTCCTTCATGATGATCATCGGGAATCGTTTGAATCATTCTAAATTTTACCGTTACCCGGTCGAAATGTCTTTCAGCTGCAACTGTTAAGATTATAACACAGGCGGTACGCCCTTGACAATAAAAAAACAGAGAATTATAATAAAGTTCTGATAATGATTCGATGAAGGAGGAGATGAATCATGTTCTGTCCCAGCTGCGGCGCCGAACTGAATGACAATGCAAAATTCTGCAGGGTCTGCGGAAAACAGATCACTGCGAGAACGACTCCGGCTCCGGAAGTCATACCGTCCGTGCCGTATGAGGCTCCTGAAACAGAAGCTCCGTCAGCGGAAACCGTTGTGCTTTCGGCCCCGTCTCCGGTTGCTCCGGCCCCGCAGAGTATTCCGGTTGCTCCTGCTCCGCAGAATATCCCGGTTGCTCCGGCCCCGCAGAGTATTCCGGTTCCGCCCGCATCCCAGCAAGGTTACGGCCAGCCTGCTTACGGCCAGCCGGTACGCCCGCAGCCGGTGTACGCGAACGTGACCGTGAACAATACCTATGTCCGGGAAGAGACGGTCCGTGCTGCGGAACCGGTCAAATATCACGGCATCAGCTATATGCAGGCGCTCAGAATCTGCTCCGGCGTGCTCTTCCTTCTGTCGATCTTTTCCGTGTTTTTCAGTGGTATTGTCCCGATGCTGGTCAGCGGTGTTTTCTCGAATTCGAACGTGATCGGCTCCTGGGCTGCCGGCAGGACGGCGAGCGTACTGATTCTTTCATTCATTCCCGGACTGGCGTCCCTGATCCTCCAGAAGCCGGGGAGAGTGCAGAGCATTATTCTGTCTGTGATACTCGGCATCTGCTTTATACTGAATATTGTCGTTGTGCTGGTGCAGCGGGCTGCGGCCGGATCCGGAGTCTCAATCAACCTGATGAGTCTCACTTCTTTGATTAACTATCCGCTGCTTTTCTGCATGATCATGGCACTCATTTCCATCGCGCAGCCGAAAAAAATGGTGGGAATTCCCCAGGCGACCGCTGCGCGTCCCTGGAAGATCATCGTCGGGATTCTGCATCTGATTGCCGGATTCGGCACCCTGATCCTTGCGATTGTCTTTATTTCGATCTTTTTCGCGGAGCTTTCCGAGAACGACTTTGACGCCCTGTCGCTCTCGATCGGCAGCCTGATGACGGTGATCGGCTTCAATTCCGTGAACATGATCGCGGCGGGCTTCACCTCAGTCCGCGCCGGAGGCGGAAAGAGGGGCGCGGACTTTTCCAATGTCTATACGCATTCGCTGCTTCTTATCGACGTCATCGGCCTCCTCGGAACCCTGCTCGTTCCGGCCATGCTCGGGGGCGGATTTATCAGCATGTTCGGAAGCTCAGAGGATTCGGAAGCCTTTATTTTAGTTACGCTCATCGTGTTCGGCGTGATCCTGCTCTGGTACCTGATCCTGTTTATTATCGCGCTTGTCACCTTCCTTCGGAGAAGGCACTACTGATGGAGGAGGCAGCTTTCAGCCTGTCGGACTGCAGAATCTGTCCGCGAAACTGCAGCAAAAACCGCGCCGGGAACGAGCGCGGTTTTTGTCTTGCCTCCGGAGAGAAGATCATGCTGTCCCGGGCGGCGCTGCATTATTACGAGGAACCCTGCATTTCCGGGACGCGCGGCTCCGGCGCGGTTTTCTTCTCCGGCTGCAATCTTCGCTGCATCTACTGTCAGAATCTGGAAATATCGAGAATGCGGATCGGAAGAGAGGTGAGCATTGAAAGACTCTCGGAGATTTTTCTCGAGCTTCAGGAAAAGGGAGCCCATAACATCAACCTTGTGACGCCGACGCATTACGCGGGGGAGATTCGGGAGGCGGTCCTTGCGGCAAGGAAGAACGGACTTCTGGTCCCGACCGTCTGGAACACCTCGGGCTATGAGAAGGCGGAAACGCTCGCGGCGCTTTCCGATGTGATTGACATTTACCTCACGGACTTCAAATACATGGACGGGAAGCTCTCGGCGGACTTCTCACAGGCTCCGGACTATCCGGAAGCGGCCAAAGAAGCGCTCTTGGAGATGCTCCGGGAGAAGCCCTTTCCCGTGTACGGCGAGGACGGAATGCTTCAAAGCGGCGTGATTGTCCGCCACCTCGTTCTGCCCGGGCATGTGAGGAACACGAAGGCTGTCCTCGAACACCTCGCTTCCCTCGGAAAGGAGCATTTCATTCTCAGCCTGATGAGCCAATACACGCCGCTTCGGGAGATCCCGAAATTCCCGGAGCTTGGCCGCCGCCTCACTCCCTACGAATACGAAAAGGCCGTCGACTACGCCCTGTCCCTCGGCTTCGATGACGCCCTGGTCCAGGAGGGCAAAGCCGCCGAAGAGAGCTTCATCCCCGCCTTCGACTATGAAGGTGTCTGATCTGCCATCGGGGACAGGTTCCTAAGACTACTTTCGTCACCGGGGACAGGTCCCTAAGACTACTATCGCCATCGGGACCTGTCCCCGATCCGCCCCGACGCCCCGATAGCGCATCAGCGCTTTCCGACATAGCGGGAGGAGCCGAGGCCGAGGATCAGGATGAAGACGGGCTCGAGGAAGAGAAGACCGAGGAAATAGCCGATCCCGTGGCCGTAGGCGCGGGAAACCTTCCAGGTCTCGATGAGCGACATCAGCGTGACGCCGGCGGAGCAGATCTTTCCGGCGACCTGCGCGAAATTCGAATCCGTATGCTGCAGGAGAAGCGCGGAGGCGATCATCAGCGCGGCGATCACGAAAAACGCGGTCCGCGACCAGGTGATCTTAAAGAGTGTGTAGTAATTATATACCGGAATCAGCGACTTCCAGCCGCCCTGACCGGCCTTCGTAAATATCCGCCACTGCGCGATGATCTGGAGAAGATAGAGGAATACGAACAGCACGAAAAGCCAGATTCCCGCACCGAAAAGATAGACAAAAAACTCAGCCATGTGTACTCCTTTCAAGATTTTTCTGCAGAAAGAAGAATAGCACACGAGGCAGAAAAAGTAAAGCAATCGTTCTTTGCGGGCGCCGATTTTCAAAATTCGCGGTTGACATTTCGGTCGGGCTGTGCTATCATATTTCAGCGGCTTGTGGAGAGGTATCGAAGTGGTCATAACGAGGCGGTCTTGAAAACCGTTTGCCGGAGACGGCACATGGGTTCGAATCCCATCCTCTCCGTCGCTTTCAAATTTCATATCAGATGAATTTGACTTTTTTGGAGAAGTACTCAAGAGGTCGAAGAGACACCCCTGGAAAGGGTGCAGGTCGTTAATAGCGGCGCGCGGGTTCAAATCCCGCCTTCTCCGTTTCAAATGAGCCCGGAAATCAGCGAGAGCGCGGTTTCCGGGTTTCTTCTTTTCTGAATGGAAATACCATGAGCCCCCTGAACACAGGGCGCGGCAGACCGAAGGCTTTGGAGGCAGTGAAATGAACAGAAATCAGACAGAACAGGGCGGCGCGGAGGCGCGGATTCTTCAGGCGGCCATGACGCTTTTCGCGAGGAAAGGCTATGAAGGGACCACAACCCGCGAGATCGCGAAGAAAGCGGGCTCCAGTCTGTCGATGCTGAATCTGCATTACGGTTCGAAGGAAGGGCTGTATCAGAAAACGCTTGAGCGGGTGTTTGACGTCTTCTATTTCAGCAAACTGCCCTTCTATCAGGAGATTCTGAAAGTAAGGCAGGAGCATCCTGACGACCGGGAAGTGAACCGGGACCTTTTGGAACGTTATACCGGAATGATCATTGATACGGTGCTGGATCCGGAGAACCGGGAAGCCGTCCTGATTCTGAACCGCGCATTTCTGAATCCGGATCAGGATTTCAGAAAAATTGAGCCCATGCTGATGCTCTTTATGAATCTGGAGCTCCTCCTTCTGTCGAGCGCCGGCTGGAAAGAAGCATCCGCTCCCTGGGCAAAGGAATTCAGTTTTCAGATGATCTCCTCCATGTTCAGCCATGTGAATTATCCAAGCGTTGCGGAGTTCCTGAACAGAGATGAGCCGACGGAGCCTTCGGAAGTGCGCCGGCTCGTCAAGGAATATCAGGCACTCAGCATCGCCGCGGTGCTCAGTGAGTACAGTAAGAGATAAATAGCTGCAAAAAAAAGTTGACAGATTCAGAAAGAAGCCTATAATAGAATCAAATGATTCTATTATAGGCTTCTTTCATCCACAGGAGGGACCTGAAATTGAGCCCGAACAAAAGCAACATAAAAAAAGAACGGGAAGGGAGCGCCGGAAGCTTCCGCTCCTTCCTCTACCTTCTGCGGCACGGGAAACTGGCGTGGTGGCTGATCATTCTCGGGGAAGCGGTCTCCCTCGGGGCAGGTTCCGTCGCGCTGCAGTTCACGAACCGCATGTCGGATCTGGTCGCCGGGGATTTCTCCATGCCGACCCTGTACCGCTTCATCTGGATGACCGCGCTCTATGCCGTCTTCACGGGACTCAGCAATGTGATGATGACGGTCGCCATGACGAAGAGTGTGCAGCGGCTTCGGACCGTGCTCTGGGACCGGATGATGCACATGAAGCTGTCCTCGAAGGCCGCAAAGAAGGCCTCGGAGATGGTTTCGGCGATCAATGCGGACGCCACGCTCTCGATGCAGTATATCATCATGAGCCTCATCGGCATCCCGGCGGCGGTGTATTTTGTCGTTATGGCGGCAGTTCAGGCAGCCCAGATGTCAACGCGCTTCCTGATTCCGATCTTCTGCCTCGTCCCGGTGTATATCCTCTACGCGCTTTTTGTCGGACGCTGGAACCAGCGGACAAATCACACGGTCCGCGTCCGGATCGGCGGCCTGACCGGCTTCCTCTCGGAACGCCTCAGAAGCCTTGACCTTCTCAAGGCCTACGGCGCGGAAGAGGAGGAGAAGCGGCGCGGCGCCGAAACCGCCGAAAAGCTTTATAAGGAAAATGTCCGCCTTCGCGTGATCAACACGGTAACGACGGTCTATATTCTGCTGTTTGATTCGGTATCCGTCGTCATGGCGATTCTTTTCGGCTCGTCAATGATCCGTACGGGAACGCTTCGTCCGACGGAGTGGGCGAATTTCTTCCTGCTCCTTCCGATGGTCAACAACATGCTCCGCTCGGCGAGCGGCATGTGGGTCAATGTCTGCGGCGGCGTCGGATTTACGTCGAGGATCGCGGAGCTTCTGAAGACGCCCGAAGAAGCGGGCGGGACGAAGGAAGCGCCGGATTGCGGAACGCTCCTTGCGGAGCATGTGTCCTTTTCCTATGACGGAAAGGAAGTGCTCTACGACATCTCCCTCAGCATTCCGGAAGGGAAAACCACGGCGATCGTCGGGCGCTCCGGCTCAGGAAAGACGACGATTCTGAACCTTCTGGAGGGCTTCTACCAGCCGGACAGCGGACGGATCCTTTACGCGGGGACGGACATTTCAGAGTACTCGCTTTCAAGTTACCGAAGACGCATCGCCTATGTGCAGCAGGACAGCGGCATGTTCTCCGGGACAATCCGGGAAGCACTCCTCTACGGGATCGACCGTCAGGTGAGCGATGAGGAAATCATCGCTGCCCTTGAAAAAGTGCAGGTTTATGAAGATATCGCGGCCTTCCCGGGCGGCCTTGACGCGCGGGTGGCGATCTGGGGCGGCTCGCTCTCGGGCGGGCAGAAGCAGAAGCTTGTGATCGCACGGGAGATCCTTCGCGGCACCGGAACCATTCTCCTCGATGAACCGACGGCGAGCCTTGACATTTCGGCACGAAAAGCGGTGTTCTTCGCGGTCCGCGAAGCTTTTCGCGGCAAAACGCTGGTCACGGTGACGCATGAGCTGCAGATGATCCGGGACGCGGACGTGATTATTATGGTCGATCAGGGCAGAGTCCTCGCACAGGGCAGCCACGAGGAACTGATGGAGCACTGCAGCGCCTACCGCGAGCTTGTGCTCGAATGTGCCTATGAAGAGGAGGTGGAAGGACGATGAAGAAAAAAGAAGCCGGACTCGTTGCCTTTCTGCGGAATTTCAGGGACATCCGCCTGCCCTGGGCAATTCTCATCATCAGCGTGGCGCTGTCGATCGGGAATTACTTCGTGACGCTTCGGGTTGCGGAGCTCACGTCGGACGTCGTGGACAAGAGCGGCAATATCGTTTCCGGAGACCTCATGGCCTATATACTGTCCGCACTCGCCATGGTCCTCTGCACCGGCGGCACCTTCCTTCTGTCGGGCGTTGCGGCGGAAAAGATCAATCTCTCGCTCCGGAAAAAGCTCTGGAATAAAATGATGCACCTCCGCCGAACCTCCTATGAGGCGGATCAGGGCGAATCGCTAGTGAGCCGCATAACGGTGGACTGCGACTTTGCGAGCACGCTTTTTACGACGGCGATCGAAATGCTTTCCGGCGCGCTCGGCATCGGAATCTATTATTATGAACTTTTTACGAAAAACGCGAAGATCAGCGTTCTGACGCTGCTTCTCCTGCCGGCAAGCGTCCTGATTGCTTTCCTCTACGGGCGGCTCCGCTACCGGATTTCCGAGAAGAACCAGCAGAAGCTTTCCGAGGCGTCTGGATATCTGATCGAGCGCATTTACAATCTGAAGCTTGTCCGGGCTTCGAATATGCAGGAGGAAGAGCGTAAAAAAGGCTATGAAAAGTTCGGCGAGCAGTACCGCCTCGAGCTTCAGCGCGGCCTTCTTGACAGCCTGGATTCCTTTATCAACGCGGCTTTTCCGGTGATTTCGATGATCATAGTCTTCCTCGTCGGCGGAAAGCTGGTGAACCAAGGATTGATGACGGCCGGCGCAGTATATGCCTTCTATCTTGTCGCGAACAATGCTTCGACGGCCTTCTCCAACCTGATCCATGACTTCGGCGGCATCAAGGAGTCCTTCGGCGCGCTTGAGCGGGTCACGGGAACGCTTCAGGAGGCGGAAGAGCAGCTTCTCGACGGCAAAGAGGCGGATGAGTGCGAAGGCGGCATCCGGCTTTCGGAGGTTTCCTTCGGCTATTCCGAGAAGGAGATTCTGCACGGACTCGAAATGGAGATTCCGGAGAATGAGATCACCGCGCTCTGCGGCGGAAACGGCGCGGGGAAGAGCACGCTTTTCAGGCTGATGCTTCGTTTCTACGAGCCGAAATCCGGTGAGATCCGGGAAGGCGCGCTGCGGCTTTCGGAGCTTTCCCTTCGGGCGCTTCGAAGCGGCATCGCCTATATTCCGCAGGATCACATGGTGCTCGGGGGAACCCTCAGGGAAAACCTGAATCTCGGCGGACAGCATTTCACGGACGAAGATTTTGACAGGGTCTTCTCCGAGCTTGGGCTCATGGACTTTGTCGACGGTCTTCCGGAGCGCTACGATACCGAGCTGCTGCCGGACGGCGCGAATCTGTCGGGCGGACAGAAGCAGATGGTCGGCCTCGCGCGGGCGGTCCTTCGGAACCCGAAGATCCTTCTTCTCGACGAAGCGACCTGCAGTCTCGACAAAAAGACGGAAAACGCGGTGTCGACAGCCCTTCTTCGCGGCATGCAGAACCGGACTGTCGTGCTGATCGCGCATGACCTTCGGATGATCCGCCTTGCGGACCGGGCGGTCCTGATCCGGGACGGCAGCGTGTGCTACGAAGGCGCACCGGAAGGAATCGAGAAGCTTCTCGGCTTCTGACGCTTACTTTTATAATGATAAAGTCGAAAGGTGATATCCGGACCCAAGCGGTCCGAAGAAAAGGAGAACAGATGAAAAACATGATAAAAACATTTGCTGCAGCGGCAGCGGTACTCTTACTTTCAGGTCTTCTTGCGTGTTACAGCGGCCCGAAGAGCATGATGCCCGCGAAATGGACGGACGTCGTGACGCAGCAGGCGGCGAAAACGGACTTCAAAAATGTGTCCGAAATGGTTCTTTCGGGTACGCTTGAAGGCGTCAAGGGCGAAGCGGTTTATGAGATCAGCTTTGACGGCGGCGCATATACCTGCACGCAGAAAAGCTCGGATTTTGAGTCGGACAAGCTTGAGCGCATCACGAGCACGGCGCTTCTCACGGCGGATACGGCGGTCATGATTACGGACGCGATCCAGACCGCGGAAGATAAGAATTCCATGTGGCAGCTGGACAAGTGGTCGCTGATCCGGAACTATAATTTCTTTAACGACAGCAAGGATACGGAAATCGAGACCTTCACCTGGACGGAGGATCTCAGGCTCGCGAGCTATACCTATACAGCCAAAGAAGGCGCCGAAAAGATCTCGGATCTCACGGTCACTTTCCGCTGATCGGAGGAAAAAGTATATGCTGAAAACACCTTTTCCCTATGATCCGATCGACTACGAGGCATATTTTGACGCTTACCTCGGACGGGAGGACGCCGTTAAAACGCTTCCAGACAGGGAGGAGCTTCGCGCGCTTGCGCGTAAAAATATCGTTAAGGGACACATAACGCTCGAGGAGATTCCGGCGGACGAAGCGGTCGCGAGCGGCGATACCGTGAGCTTCTCCTGCGAGAGCACGCTTCCGAAATACAATAAAGAAAAGATCACGGTCAGCATCGGCCGCGGGCTTTTCAACCGCCCGCTCGAAGACGCGCTGATCGGCGCAAAAAAGGATGAGGTCCTCGAAACTTCTGCGGATGGCGAGCCTGTGCGCGTCCGGATCCTCTCGATCCGCCGCAAACTGGTGCCGGAGCCGACGGATGAAATGGCCGCGGAAATGGGTGTGAAGGACATGCGCCAGCAGCCGGTCACGACGGTTGCGGGTTATGAGGAAATGATTTATGAGCAGAAGCGCATGGAGGTTCTCGGCGCGGTGAACTATTATGTGACCGAGCCGATTTTCCGCGACCATCCCGTCATGGACTGCGCTGCGGAGGATCTTTCGGCGCTCGCGGATCTCGAGGAACGGATGTTTTACGAGATGTTCCTCAGAGACGAGGGAATCGACCTCTACAAGGAGAGCAAAGAAGCCATGCAGGCGCGCTGGGGCTGCGACAGCTTCAGGGACTTTATTGCGCTTCGTTATGACTGGTACAAAATCAAGGTTCAGCAGTGCCTTGTCTACGCGAACATTCTCGGCATTCCGCTTACGGGCGAAATGGACCCGACGAAGCGCTACGAAGTGCTTTCGGAGCTGACGCTGAAAATGTACGACAGGGCTGAAGAAGCGATGAAGAAAAGGAGCAAGGAATGACTGTATATATCCCCGAGGAAGAATTTGACGAAACCGTAAAAGAGGGCTTCTGGATCGCGGATTTCTGCACGGACCACTGCGGCCCCTGCAAGGTTCTCGACCTTGTGCTCGGCGAAATCATCTATGACAATCCGGAAATCAATCTTGCGAAATGTGACATCGAGAAAAGCCCGGCCTATCAAGAGCGCTTTGAGGTCGTCGGCACACCGACGCTGGTTTTTATGATGGACGGCGAAGAGAAGGCGCGGATTTCCGGCATCCAGTCGCGGGAAGCGCTGGAGGAACTGATTTCTTCGGTGATGTTCGGCTGACGCAGGGGGAACATTGATTTGAAATTCAGAATAAAAGAGCAGGCGGAAAAAACACCGCTTGAAAAACTGAAACGGACTTTGCTTCGGCAGAGAGTGAGGGGCGCTTTTTCGGCGCTCCTTCTCGCGGCAGGCATTTCCTGGGCTTTCCCGGTGATCTATAATTTCATCCTCGGGGAAACCGCAGCGTCTTTCGTCTTTCTTGCGGTATCGCTCGGGGCCGTCCTTCTGTCCTTCCTTCTTTTTCGGAAGTATCAGAAGAAGGAAGCGGACTATCCGAGTCTTTCCCGGGACGCGGAAACCGAGGCGTATCTTCGGCGCTTTTCGGATCGGATGACCAAGAGAGCCCTGAACGGAATAGCTATTTTCTTTGCGGCGCTTGCATTCTTCACCTTCTCCGAGGCGCTCTTTTACTTCCAGGGAAATTCCAAGGACACGGAGCTTCTCGAGAATGTCTTCTCGAACAGTCCGGTTGTTACGCTGGCGTTCTTCCTGATGGTGAAGAACCTGCTTCTTTTCCGCTCGGCGCGGCGGCTCTCCGGCCTTCCGGAAAAAGAACGCGCGCTTTTCCACTTCCGGCTCATCATTTTCGGAAGCCTTGCGTACTGGGCACTCGGCGTTCTCGCCTTTGTCCTTCTGTCCCCGAAGATGCCTTATCCGGCCAATCTTGTCTATGTGCTGACGGTGCTGTATCTTCTTCTCTATTTCCTGTACCAGATGACGCTCCGTCGGCGCCTCGTGCAGCAGAATATTGTCTACAACCCGATCCGTTCCGGAAGCTATGCGCTCGTCATCATCGTGCTCGCGGGCTATCTTCTGATGTCGCGGGACACCTGGTACGTTCAGCCCTATATCAACAGCATTCCGCGGATGATGGGAGAGAAGGACGCAATCAGCTATGACGAGGAGTCGGCGGTCTATACGATTACGACGGACAAGGAAGAGTTTCGGGTCCTGCAGCTGACGGACATCCACCTCGGCGGCTCGCTGTATTCCTACCGGAATGATATGAAGGCGCTTGAGGCCTGCTTCCGGGAGATCGAATACGCTAAGCCGGATTTCGTCGTCGTGACGGGCGATCTCTGCTTCCCCTTGGGCATCATGTCGCTTTCACTTAACAATTCCGCGCCGATCAGCCAGTTCGCGGCCTTCATGCGGAACCTTGACGTGCCCTGGGCCATTACCTACGGCAATCACGACACGGAGAATGTCGCCGCCATGAACAAACAGGACCTCAATGAACTGATGAAGTCCCTTTCGTACAAGACCTCCGGAACGCTGCTGTATCCTTACAGCCAGCCGGACTGCATGGGAAGAAACAACCAGATGATTGAGATCCGGAATGAGGACGGCTCCGTCCGCGAAGCGCTGTTTCTGATCGATTCGAACGCGTACACGGGCGAGGGCATCAATGTTTACGACTACATTCACGACGACCAGGTCGAGTGGTATGCTTCTAAAGTGAACGCGCTTCAGGAAGAGTCCGGCCGTCCGGTGCCTTCAATGGCCTTCTTCCACATTCCGCTGCAGCAGTACCGCACGGCCTATGAGCTGTACGAAGCAAACAGCCCGGAAGTAACGTATTATTTCGGCGAGAACGCGGAGAAGATGATCAACAAGGTCTGCTGCTCCGACTACCCGAGCAGTCTCTTTGACCGGATGAAAGAGCTCGGAAGCACGAAGGCGGTTTTCTGCGGCCACGACCATTACAACAATATGTCCCTCGAGTATCAGGGCATCCGCCTGACCTACGGCATGAGCATCGACTACCTCGCGATGCCCGGAATCGCGAAGGACACCGCCCAGCGCGGCGGAACGCTGATCACGATCGACCGGGAAGGAGGCTTCGAAATCGAGCAGATCCCGTATGAGTCGATCCGTCGGGCGAAGGACTGACGGGAATTTACCGATACCCGCATAATCTTATGATGGTAAGGTCAAAAGGTGATATCCGGAGCGTTTCGTGCTTCGCACTTTCA
>CAMPAR010000020.1 GCA_946632055.1 uncultured Lachnospiraceae bacterium | reverse complement strand
GCGTTTTGAAGGAGTGGGAGAGATCCTGCTCCTTTTCCGTCTTTTCTGAAAAAGCATACATGATGAGAAAGGAATCCGAATCATGAGGAACAGGTGTCCTGATCTTCCTCCTTCTGAACTGGACCAGATCCTGACTTGCTCACATACCAAACGGTGTCTGTTGAAAGCGGGAATCTCTACACTGGATCAACTGATGGCTTTATCAGGAGATGATCTGCTGCAGATCAGAGGGATCGGACAGGTGATCGCAAAGGATGTGTTGCGGGTGAAAGAGGAGTATCTGCGCAAGCGGGCGCCGGTTGAGTCCTGACAGCTGGAGCGGGAGAGATCCTGCTCCTTCTTTTTCTATCCCGTCCTTCTGTATCCTATCCCTCTTTTCCGGTCGCCATGCCGGTTTTCCTCTGCTTTCGGCGCCTTTTACCACCGAAAGAGCACAGCAAGCTTATAATGGTGGCAGAACGGCGGTTCTTTTCGGTGATCAATACCACCAGAAGCGACAGATAAGCGATCTTGGTGGTAGATGGAAGATGCAAATTGAAGCCGGGAACCACCAAATTCAATTATTTGCAGAAATGGTGGCAGCCGCAAACTACCATGAACCTGCAAATATATATTTTGGTGGTATGTTTGAATATTCCGCTCGGAATTCCTGCCACCGTAATGCAGATGGAAGCGCAGATGGTGGTGTCAAGTGACAAGAGGCGTCCCGAAACAGCCACCGGAAACTAAAACATCATTGAAATGGTGGCAATCCGAAAATTTGCGGCGGGGAAAATGCAAAGCTTCATGCCAATTGCATGAAAAAAACATAATTCAGCATGGAAAAATTGTATAAGCTGTGTTATACTAAATTTGGTATGTTGTAAATATACCTTTTCAGAGCTAAGATATGCCTCAGTTTTAAGTCTGTACTTCATCAGGACTGACAGAGGGGAGGTAGAGAGATGATTCGATCGCAAAAAAGAATTCCCGGCCTGATCGGCCTCATTGTGGCCGTGCTTCTCATGGCCGTGGTGATAAAGCTTCCGGTCAGGGCTGCTTCCGCGGATGATTATTCCGGCAGCAACTGGATGAGCGGTCTGGATGATTCCAGATATCTGTATGAAATCAATCTGCCCGGTACGAATAATTCCGGAATGGCATGGATTGACGGAAATACATTTGACGGTGAAAGTATCATAAGCGGAAATACTGCTAATCATGTGTTTTATACATATCAGAGCAGCAGCATTCTGGACCAGTTAAATCATGGCGTTCGTCTGCTTGATCTTGAGCTGACCGACCGATCTGTAACATCGCCTGAGGAAGGCCAATTATATGTTAGTACATCAGTGATATCTGGTGACAGCAGCATTACTTACTTTGGCTTGTCCAGTGCCTCGGGGCAGGATCTGACCTTTGACACTGTAATATCTGATGTCAGAAAGTTTTTGGAGGAAAACTCATCTGAAACGATTGTGTTGTATCTTCGTGAAGGTGAAGGAAGTCATGAGAAAATTATTAAAGCGCTGAATGACAAGCTTTCAGTTCTTGCATCAGAGCCGGATGATAAAAGAATTCTCTTTCTTCAGGGAAGCAACCCTGTCCTGACAGTATTCCCGACACTGGGACAGTGCCGTGGTAAGCTTGTCATTCTATCTGGTTTTACCGACAGTAATGGGGTGAATGAACTGGGGGCAGGCATTGCATTCCGGCTGAACGACAATGGAAACCAGGTTTCGACCGGAGGTGTGTCTTTTTCGTGCGAAACATCTGACGGTATTGTGTATAATACGAAAAAGGAAAACCTCAAGTTATTTATCAGTAAAAACCGGGAGCCAATCGGGACATCAGTAGAGAACCATCTTTCTCATTCCAGCGGAAAATTCATCATTACCTCCACCCATACGGCGCAGGGATCGAGCAATGCCGAAACCCCGAAGGATGCCTCAAATGTGATCAATCAGGCGCTGTTCACGGGAACAGCGGAAGAGCCGGAACTTCTTGCCGACAACGGTACGCATTACGGCTGGTTCCTGTCCGATTATGTAAATGACACAACGGCGAAAGCGGTCTGGAGAGCGAATTTCCACAGTTATTATACGGTGAGCTTTAATACCGCTTCCGGCTCGGCGGTGGAGAGCCAGACCGTGGTGAAGAACGGAACGGCGGTGCAGCCGGCCGACCCCGAGAGGAAGGGCTTCACCTTTACCGGCTGGTATGCCGATCAGACCCTCGCGCAGGTATACAATTTCAGTACGCCGGTCACGAAAGATACCGTGATCTATGCGGGCTGGCAGAAGAATTATACGGTTATCTTCAACTCCAACTATGCGGCCGGTTCCACGACGTCGGTCTCCGTAACGCCTGGTACGGCGGTGGCGCAGCCGGCGGATCCCGTGAGAGAGGGCTTCGGCTTCGGCGGCTGGTATACGGACAGCAGCCTCACGGAGAAATATGTATTTTCTGACGCGGTCACAGCGGATATGAACCTCTTTGCCGCCTGGACCTGCACGGTGTCCTTTGATACCGGCGGCGGAACGGAGATCACGGCGCAGACGGTGAATTACAACGGAAGGCTGGAGGAGCCGGCGGCGCCTCAGAAGGCCGGGCTCAGCTTTGCGGGCTGGTATACGAATCCGACGCTTTCGCAGTCCTTCAGCTTCACGACGCCGGTGAAAAAGAGCATGACGCTTTATGCGCGCTGGACGGCCGCGATTACCTTCGGCGCGAACGGAGGAACGGGCACGATGAGGCCCGTCACCGTGAACGAAGGAACGATGTATTCCCTTCCTTCCTGCAATTTCACGCCTCCGAGGGGCTATACCTTTGACAGGTGGGATCTCGGTACGCCCGGAACGAAGGTGGAGATTACGGGCGCGGTGTCGATCACGGCGCAGTGGAAGGCAAGAAACAGCGGCAGCGGCGGATCGGGAACAGATTACAGCGCCTCCTTTACCGTCAGCTTTGTCTCAAACGGCGGCTCGGACATTGCTTCCCAGACGGTTTCGTATGGGCAGAGCATTTCGGGAAATGCGGATCCGGTACGGCAGGGCTACCGCTTTGACGGTTGGTATACGGATGCGGCGCTCACGAATCCCTACGACCTCAGAAGCCCCGTGACCTCGAATCTGACGCTGTTTGCGAAGTGGTCCTCGAGCGATCAGGTAGCCGTGAGCTTTGACGCAAACGGCGGAACCGGTACGATGAACAGCGTTTATGTGGACATCAACTCTGACTATGTGCTGCCGGGCTGCAGCTTTACGGCGCCGAGCGGAAAGTCCTTCTATTCCTGGGACCGCGGCACGGCCGGAACAACGGTCAGGGTGACGGAGAGCATGACGCTCTATGCGCGCTGGCAGGATACGCCGGAGCCGCAGACACTGGACGGAGATCAGGTCATCCCGGAATGTATTCTGACCTATGAGACGAACGGCGGAACCGAGATGGATCCGCAGATTGTGCTGCAGGGACTGATTCCGAGGCAGCCGGCGGATCCGGAAAAGAGCGGCTATCTGTTTGACGGCTGGTATGTGGATTCTTCTTTTGAGACTCCGTTCTTCTTCTCGGAGGGACTTACGGAAAGCCGCACGATTTACGCCAAATGGGTGCTTGGAAATGCCGAAAGAACCGCGGCAGTCTATACGGTTGCCGAAGGCGCGAATGAAGTCTGGCTGAAGGGCAGCAAAACCGACGCCGTCATGACCGTAAACAGGAGCCGGGATAATGAAAGCTGTTTTGAGCGCTTCCTGAACGTTCAGATCGACGGGAAGCTTTTGAAAAAAGGCACGGATTATACAGCCGAAGCCGGCAGTACGGTGGTCTGGCTGAAGGCGGATTTCCTGGAAGAACTTGAGGAAGGCGAACACCGGGTCGTGATCAATTTCCACGACGGAAAAGCGGAAACGACGCTGACGATCCGCTTAAATGAGCGGGAAGACGCCGAGGCGCCGGTAACCGGGGATGAAAAGCGTCCGAGAATCTGGCTGATGAGCCTGCTGTTCTCCGGATTCCTGCTTCTTGTGACCGGCATGGGTCTCACGGTTGTGAAGTGCCGGAAGACGAAGAAAGAAGAGTAATATAATAACTCAGGATGGTAAAAGCCGGGCGGGAACTGAAGATTCCCACCCGGCTCCGTTTACGAAAAAGATCAGACGCTCCGGTGAACGCCTTTCCCGAGATACCAGGCGTCTTCTCTCGGAATCCAGTCCATGAAGGCTTCGATTTCACGGTTCCAGAAGCGCCATTCATGCTGATATCCCTCGCCTTCAACCCAGGTCACGTCAAAGCCGAGCTTTGTGAGCTCTTTCGAGGTTTCCTTCAGGTTCTCAAAGCCGCCGTCCTTGTCGCCGCAGGCCATGTAGATCGGAATCCGACGATCCTCCTCGGCGCATTTCTTTGCCTGGAATTCGATGTCGTATTCGGTCTCGGATTTGCCCGGGACGCGCGCCGCGCCGCGACGGAAGCCGCCTCCCGAAAAGGCGCCGATCGCGCGGTACATTTTGCTGTCCTTCAGACCGTGGATCATCGCGCCAAAGCCGCCCATCGAAAGACCGGCGATATAGCTTTCCTTCGGATCCTTCGAAATCGGGAAGTATTCGGTGACGAACTCCGGAATTTCCTCGGAAAGGAATTCGTAGTAGCGCTCCTGAATGTCGAAGGCTTCACGGCCGGACTCGACATTGATATAGGACTTGTTCTCGCCGGAGATCATGACGACGGCGATATTGCGCTCCTCGGCAAACATCTCGACGCCGGTGTAGGCGTTCCAGATGGCGTGATTGTTGCCGTATCCGTGCAGAAGATAGATGACCGGGAAACGGGCTTTCAGCTTGTGGGAAGGATTCTCGCCCATCATTTCCTGGAAGTTCATGCTCGGAAGCACAATGGTCACATCCACCGCGCGGCGAAGCTTGTGCGACAGAAAGTTCAGTGTGATTTTTGCCATTTTGTAAGGCCCTCCGTTCTTAAAGGTTAAATTTATCATAGCGCGGAACGAGCCGATTTGCAAGCGGAAGTCTGAAAATTGACGCAGGAAAGACCGCTTTTATCGGAGCAGAGGCTAATTGAATTTTGAGGTAGACATCCATGGAAAATTGGTTTATACTAAGTCTATTCGATCCGGAAAAGACAGGCCGGTACCCTGCGTGTGGAGACATCAGATGATCTTTGCCCGGAAATACAAAAAAAGGCGGTTTTTTATGGACAATGAACAGAAAAAGCAGGAAAAAAAGAACCTGATATTCTATCCCCTCGGCACAGTCGGCCGGGATATGATTTACAGTCTTTTTACGAATTTTATCCTGCTGTTTATCCTCTACACCAAGCAGCTGACCAATGCGCAGCTCGGTGCGGTCACGGCGATCATGGTGGCGGCGCGGATCTTTGACGCGATCAACGACCCGATCATGGGCAATATCATCGAACGGACCCGCACAAAATGGGGCAAATTCAAGCCCTGGCTTCTGATCGGCGTGCTCTCGACCTGCGTGGTCGTCTATCTGGCCTTCAACACGACGCTGACGGGCTGGAGCTTCATCGTTTTCTTCGGCGTGATTTATTTCGCCTACAGCATTACCTACACCATGCATGATATTTCCTACTGGGGCATGGTGGCGGCCTTAAGCTCGGACGGCAACATGCGAAACACCTATACCTCCCGCGCAACGCTCTTCGCCGGCATCGGCGGAACGCTCGCGTCGATGCTCGTACCGGTCTTCACGACGGGACAGTACGCGCTCGGCGGCAACGCGCAGTCGGCATACGGCCGGATCGCGCTGGTGATCTGTGTCCTCACGCCGCTCTTTATGCTCTTCACGCTCTTCGGCGTGAAGGAGAGAAGAGACGACATGAAGACGGAGGCGCCGAAGGTCAGCTTTAAGAAGATTCTGAACACGATCACGAAGAACGACCAGCTGGTGTGGATGATCCTGATCTTCCTGCTGCAGCAGATCGGCAACAACTTCGTCCTCGCGGGCGTCGGTTCCACCTATATTTACTTCACCTACGGCTACGAAGGCGGCCTGTACTCGATCTTCTCGACGGTCGGCGTGGCGGCGACGGCCTTCCTGATGCTCTTTTACCCTGCGCTTTCCCGCAAGTTCAAGCGCAAACAGCTGATGACTTACATGGTGATCGGCGCGCTCGTCGGCTTCGCGCTGCAGCTTCTTTCCGGAATTGCCTTCTCCGGCAATATGGTCGGCTTCTGGATGCTCACGGTCGGTTACATGCTTTCCAACCTCGGCCTGTACTCGATGTACCTCATCATGATGATTTCCATCATCAATACGGTCGAATACAATGAATACAAGAACGGAGAGCGCGACGAGGCCATTATCACCTCCATGCGTCCCTTCCTGACGAAGATGGCTTCCGCCCTCGTGGTGGCGCTGACTTCGCTGACCTATATCATTTTCCGCGTGACCGAGTATACCAATCAGATTTCCGGTTACGAGCAGCAGGCGAACATCGGAGAAATCACCGCGGAGGCCAAGAACGCCGCGATCGACCAGGTGCTGTCGCAGGCGACGCACGGACAGTCGATGGGCATGCTGCTTTGCATGGTCATCCTCCCGATGGCCTTCATGATGCTTTCCTTCGTCCTCTACAAGAAATATTATAAGCTGGATGAAGAGGAGTACGATCGGATCTGCAGAGAAATTGAGGCGAAAAAACAGTAAAAAGGAGACATCATGGAATTCAGCATCAATCATCCGATTCTGTTTGTGCTTGCCGGCGTGATCATCGCAGCCGTCCTCGGACAGTCGGTGTATTTCCTCGTGAAGGCGCTTCGGCGCGCGAAGGAAATCGGCATGGATATGGGGAAGGTGAAGAAGATCATGCGCACCGCCGCGATCTTTACGATCATGCCGGCGGTCGCGATCGTGATCTCGGTCATGACGCTCAGCAAGTCGCTCGGGCTGCCGCTTCCCTGGCTCCGTTTAAGCGTGGTCGGCAATCTTTCCTACGAGACCATTGCGGCCTCGAACGCGCTGAACGCGATGGGCTTTACCTTCGGCTCTTCCGACGGCATCGGCGCGCGGGAGTATGTGACGATTGCCTTCGTGATGACGATCAGTATCATGGTCGGCATCTGGCTCGTGCCGCTGGTGTGCAAAAAGGTGCTTTCCGGCATGAACAGGATCGAAAACCGCGACAAACGCTGGGGCGATCTTCTGCAGGCAAGCCTCTTTATCGGGATGATTTCCGCGTTCCTCGGATATGTTTTCTGTGATGTCAGCTCTGTATTCAAGGGCGAGACCTACGGACTGATTCCGGTCCTGGTGATGATGGTGTCGGCGGTTGTCATGGCGCTTGCGGGCCTTCTGATGAAGAAGACGAAGATCCGCGCGATCAGCGACTACGCGCTGCCGGTCAGCCTGATCCTCGGGATGGCTTCGGCGATTCCGCTGACGGCATGGCTCGGATGAGGAAAGGAGGTCCCGCATGACAACGAATGATTATATGAACAGCGTCCATAAGAGCGGACGCATCTGGAACCTGACGATGGTGGCCGTGCTCTTTTCCTTCCCGGTGATCTGCTGCTTCGTTTTCGGCGCGTCTCCGGACTGGAAGGGCCTTGTCATGGGGCTCGTTGCCACGGCTCCGATGTACTGGGCGGTCGGCCTGATTGAGACCTTTACCTATATCCCGATGCTTGGCGCGGGCGGCTCGTATCTGTCCTTTGTGACCGGCAATATCAGCAATCTCAAGCTTCCCGTGGCGCTGAACGCGCTGGAGCAGGCGGAGGTTCCGGCAAACTCCGAGGAGGGCGAGGTGGTTTCGACGATCGCGATCGCCGTCTCCTCGATCGTGACGACGCTCATCATTGTGATCGGCGTGATCCTGATCGTTCCCCTGATGCCGCTTTTGGAGTCTCCGGTGCTCGAGCCGGCCTTCGCGATGATCCTGCCGGCGCTTTTCGGCGGACTCGGCGTCGTTTTCATCAGCAAGAACTGGAAGATCGCGATCGCTCCGGTCATCCTGATGCTGATCCTCTTCATCACGATCCCCGCGCTGAACGCCGGAACGGTCGGCATTATGGTGCCCGTCGGCGTGCTCTTCACGCTGCTCGTCACGCGGATCCTGTATAAGAAGACCAGCTTCCTGAATCAGTAAAGGAGCCGCCATGATCGTACTGTATATCATCCTCGCTCTTCTGGCCGCGTTTTTCGCCGTGATCCTCGTACGGGCGGCGCGCTTCAAACCGAAGGCGGAGGAAGCGAAAACCTATGAGGATATCGAGTTTGACCGGGAGAGAGCGGTATCGAATCTGCAGCAGCTCGTCCGCTGCAAAACCGTTTCCCGCAAGGACCATGAGGGAGAGGACGACGCGGAATTTGAAAAGCTCGTCGGACTCCTCCCGAAGCTGTATCCGGCGGTGTATTCGCACTGCGAGCTTACGCGCTTTCCGGACCGCGGACTGCTGTTTGCGTGGAAAGGCCGAAAAACGGGCGCTCCGGCGGTTCTGATGGCACACTATGATGTGGTGCCGGTGGAAGGACAGGAGTGGCAGAAAGACCCTTTTTCGGGCGTTATCGAGGACGGCGTGCTCTGGGGACGCGGATCGCTCGACACAAAGGTCACCTTCAGCGGAATCCTGACGGCCGCCGATCATCTGATTTCTTCCGGATTTACGCCGGAGCATGATATCTACATGGCTTTTTCCGGCGGAGAGGAAGTGAACGGACCGGGCGCGGCGCATATTGTCGACTGGTTTGAAGCGCAGGGCATTACGCCGGAACTCGTGCTTGACGAGGGCGGTGCCGTGGTGGAGAACGTCTTCCCCGGCGTGAAGGCCTCCTGCGGCATGATCGGAATCGCGGAAAAAGGGCAGGTGAACATCCGGTATACGGTGAGCTCCGGCGGCGGACACGCTTCGGCACCGGCGCCTGTCACGCCGATTGACCGGCTCGCGCGGGCGGTCATCCGTCTGCAGGAGCATCCCTTCCGCTTTCATCTGACGAAGCCGGTGGCGGATATGTTCGACACCCTCGGCCGGCATTCCTCCTTCCTGTACCGGATGATTTTCTCCAATCTCTGGTGCTTCTCCGGGCTTTTGAACCTGATCTGCAGGAAGTCCGGCGGCGAACTGAACGCGCTGGTCAGGACGACGGTTGCCTTCACGCAGATGCAGGGAAGCGCGGCGCACAATGTCCTTCCCGCGGAGGCCTCGATGGTCTCGAACCTCCGCCTGAATCCGGAGGACAGCGTGGAGAGCGCCGTGGAGTATGTGAAGAAGACCATTTCGGATGAGAAGATTCAGCTCGACACCTTCATGACGATGCAGCCGAGCCGCATTTCCCGTACGGATGTGCCCGGGTATGAGATCGTGAAAAACGCGGTGGAAGGCACCTGGCGGGGCTGCATTGCTTCCCCCTACCTGATGGTTCAGTGTTCGGACTCCCGTCATTACGGGCGGATTTCCGACCGGGTCTACCGCTTTTCCGCCATGCACATGACGAAGGAGGAGCGCGGGCTGATTCACGGCGCGAATGAGCGCGTGACCGTGGAAGAGATCGGACACGCCGCGGAATTCTTTATCCGCATCATCCGGCAGTGCTGAGAAAAAGACACAAGTACGACAATTAAAACAAATAAAAATCCGGTGCGTTCTCCCTTACATTAAGAGGGAACGCCCCGGTTCTTTTTGGTAAACTTTTTATTACAGCAGAAGCTCTGCGATCTGCACGGCGTTGGTGGCGGCGCCTTTACGGATCTGGTCGCCGCAGCAGAAGAGGGTGAGTCCGCGGTCGTCCGTCAGGTCTTCACGGATGCGGCCTACATAGACGAGATCCTGATCGGAGGTCAGAAGCGGCATCGGGAATACCTTATCGGAAAGGTCGTCGAACAGCTTGCAGCCGGGCGCCCTGGAAATGATTTCGCGCGCCGCGGCAACGGAGATCTTCTCCTGGGTGCGGACGGTCACGGAAATGCTGTGGCTCCGTACGACCGGGACGCGGACGCAGGTGCAGGTGCAGCGCATCTCGGGAAGGTGCATGATCTTGCGGCCTTCCTTCTGCATCTTCATTTCCTCGGTGGTGTACAGATCGTCCGAGGGCGAGCCGATATAGGGAATGACGTTGTAGGCGAGCTGGTAGGGGAAGACCTTCGGTTCGTAGGCTTCTCCCTTCTGCAGGGCCTCAACCTCCCCCATGAGCTCGATCGGGCCGCCTGCGCCTGCGCCGGATGCCGCCTGATAGGTGGAGGCGATCATGGTCTCGATCGGCGAGATGGCATTCAGCGGGTTGACAGCGACCATCGTGATGATCGTGGAACAGTTCGGATTGGCGATGATGCCGCGGTGATTCCGCACATCCTCCGGATTGATTTCCGGCACGACGAGCGGCACATGGTCGTCATAGCGGAAAGCGCTGGAATTGTCGACGAAAACCGCGCCGGCGTGATTGATATAGGGACGCATTTCCTGGGCGAGCGCGTTCTGCGCGGCGCCGAGGACGATGTCCATCCCGGCGAAGGAGTCATGCGTCGCTTCCTGAACCTCCACGTCCTCGCCGTGGAATTTCATGAGCTTTCCCTTCGAGCGCGCGCTCGCGAGAAGCCGAAGCTCTCCGACCGGGAAATTCCGCTCTTCCAGAATCTTGACCATTTCGCTGCCGACTGCGCCGGTAGCGCCGAGTACTGCTACATTTACATTTTTCATATTATTTCAGCCTTTCTGTCAGTGTATGAATCTTTCGTAAAGGGTGCGGACGGCGGTTTCGTAGTCCCGTTCCTTCATACCGATGATGATGTTCAGCTCCTCCGGCCCCTGTGAGATCATGCGGATGTTCACGCCGGATTCTCCGAGCGCGACGAAGATCCGTCCCGAAGAGCCGGTGCGGAAGACCATCTTGCGGCCGACGACCGCCACGATCGCGATGTTTTCGGAGACGTGGATGTGATCCGGCTTGATTTCCTTCTGCAGCTCGGCCAGGCAGGAATAGCGGCAGGGCTCGAACTGTTTGTTTTCAACGACGACGGAGTAGCAGTCGACGCCGCTCGGCGCGTAATGGATCGAGATGCTGAAGTTCTCGAAAATACCGAGGATCTTACGGATGACGCCGACTTCGGAGGACATGCCGTTCCGGGTGATCGTGATGATCGTAAAGCCCTTGCGGCCGGCGATTCCGGTGATCAGGCTGCCTTCCGTGGGAACGTCGTCCTCGAAGGAATCGCGGATCAGGGTGCCGGGGTTCTCCGGCTCGTTGGTGTTCCGGATGTTCAGCGGAATGTTTTTCTCGCGCACCGGGAAAATGGTGGCTTCATGCAGCACCTGCGCGCCGATATAGCTGAGCTCGCGAAGCTCCGAGTAGGTGATGCGGCTGATGGTTTTTGCGTTCTTCACGATGCGCGGATCCGCCATCAGGATGCCCGAAACGTCGGTCCAGTTTTCGTAGACGTCCGCATCGAGCGCCGCAGCCGCAAGCGCGCCGGTGATGTCCGAGCCGCCGCGGTCCATGAGCTTGATGTGGCCGTCGGGCATGACGCCGTAGAAACCGGGAATGACGGCTTTTCTTCCCGCCGCGGCGTGGGAGAGCGCCTCATAGGTGGCTTCCTGGTCAATCGAGCCGTCGAAGCGGAAACGCACCCAGAGCTCGGAGTCGATGAAGTCGAAGCCGAGGAAGGCGGCGAGAAGCTTGGCGCTGAAATATTCGCCGCGGCTCACGAGCTTGTCCTCGCTGATTCCGGCCTTCATTTCCGCAAAGAGCGCGTCGAGGTCGTCTTCCAGCGGAAGATCGATGCCGAGTTCATCGCGGATTCCGAGATAGCGTTCGCGGATCGTATCGTAGATCGAGTCGCAGGGGACGCCGTATTTCAGATGGGCGTGGCAGAGATACAGAAGATCCGTGATTTTGTAATCGGAGCTGTTTCTTTTCCCGGCCGCCGATACGACGATGATGGTACGGGCAGGGTCCGAGAGAACAATGTCCCGTACCTGCAGGTAGTGTGCGGCGTCCGCCATGGAGGAACCGCCGAATTTGGCCACTTTGAGCATGACTCCTGATGTCCTTTCTTTACTCTGGCATAGAGAGTGTGTGATCTGAAGATTTATGAAAGAATTCCGGCCATAAAGGCGGCGGAATCGCTTTTTTGAATGTTTTCAAGCAGGGAGAAAGCCTGGAAAACGCTGATCGGCTTCGTGATCAGCCGTCTTCCTTCCCGGGCTTCGACTACGTCTTCCGGAATGCCTTCCGGCGATTCGGTACGGAAATACCAGGGAAGAAGCTCGCTGTCGTTCTTGATAGCAAGCGGCTGAGTCTCAGGCGCGTAGAAGGCGCCGTTTCCGGCCTCGATGTCGAGAAGGTCCAGAATGACGTTCTTCGCGGTCGGGAAGCGTCCGGCTCCCTGGCCCGCAAAGGAAAGCTCGCCGGCGTGTTCGGCCGTCAGCGTGACGAGGTTGAGATTCCCGGGGACTGAGGAGAGAAGACTGCTCTCCGGCACGAGAACCGGGGATACGAAGGCACTGATGCCTAGTTCTTTTCTTGAAGCGAAGGCCGCAAGCTTCAGGACGGAGTGCCTCTCATGCGCAAAGGAAAGATCCTCGGAAAGACAGCTGCGGATGCCCGCGGTCGGGACGTCGTTTTCGTCGGCAAAGCCGTCGAAGGCAATGCTCGCGGAGATCGCAAGCTTCCGGCGGACGTCGTCTCCGTCGATATCGGCGGAGGGGTCTTTTTCCGCGTAGCCGAGCCGCTGCGCTTCCTTCAGGGCTTCCGAGAAGTCCGCGCCTTCATGGTCCATTTTGCTCAGGATATAATTTGTGGTGCCGTTCATGATGCCGCCGATTTTCGTAATGCAGTCGCCCTGCTTCTCGCGGCTTAAATTGACGAGCCAGGGAATGCCGCCGCCGACCGCGGCCGTGCAGCGGAAGGCCACCTTCTTTTCCAGCGAAAGGGCGACGAGCTCGCGGTAGTAGGCCGCCACCACGGCTTTATTGGCCGTAACGACGTTCTTGCCTGCCTCCATCGCGCGGGAGAGGAACTCCCAGGCCGGATGAATCCCGCCCATCACTTCGATCACCGTGTCGATTTCAGGGTCGTTCAGGATGTCGTCGGCGTCATAAGTGTGTCTTCCGAGAATCTCGTCGTCTGTTTCCAGCGCGAGGACCCGGACTATGTCGATCTCTGGCAGAGCGGCGGCGATTCTGTCCACGCCGACGCCGATGGTTCCGTGACCGAGAAGGGCAGCTTTCATCGGATTCGCCTCCTAATGTAAGGATATAGTTATGTGAGATTATAACGCAAGATGCAGCATTTCACAATTGACTATTTGCACGAAGAAAAGCAGGAAAAACACTTAAAATTAGTCGAGACTTCGAAAACTTGGGCTTGCACTTAAAGATGGTTTTCATTATAATAGACACATGGTTATCAATAAACAGCAAGAGGAGAGAACGATGCGATACAGAAGTACAAGAGGCAGCAAGGAGCTTCTCAGCGCGAGAGAAGCGGTTTTAAAGGGGATCGCGGAAGACGGCGGACTGTTCGTGCCGGATACGGCCGATTTTTCCGCCTTTGACGCCGAGGCGCTGATGACGCTCTCTACAGAGGAAATGGCGCAGCGGGTTTTTTCCTTCTTCCTGGATGATTACGAGGACATTCCCGGGATTGTTCAGCGCGCTTACGCAGGAAAGTTCGACGATGCTGAGATTACGCCCTCGGTCCATGTAGGCGACCGCACGGTTCTTGAACTCTTTCACGGTCCGACCGCGGCCTTCAAGGACGTGGCGCTTTCGGCGCTTCCGGTACTGATGTCCGAGGCGAGAAAGCAGCTTGGAAAACAGGAGAATATCCTGATCCTCACGGCAACCTCCGGAGATACCGGAAAGGCCGCCATGGAAGGCTTCAGGGATGTGCCGGGAACGGGAATCATCGTTTTCTATCCCTACGGCGGCGTGAGCCCCGTCCAGCAGCTTCAGATGACGACGGCGGGCGGCCGGAACGTCCGCGCTGTGGCGGTCCGCGGCAATTTCGACGACACCCAGACCGGCGTGAAGAAGATTTTCGCGGCGCTGACCGAGAAGCTTCACACGGAGGAAAACATCACGCTTTCCTCGGCAAATTCCATCAATATCGGCCGTCTGGTTCCGCAGATCGTCTATTATTTCAAGGCCTACGCCTCGCTTCTTCAACGCGGCGAAATCCGCTATGGGGATCCCGTGGACTTCACGGTTCCGACCGGCAATTTCGGCGATATTCTGGCGGGCTACTACGCGAAGAAGATGGGTCTTCCGGTACGGAAGCTGATCCTCGCGGCGAACCGGAACAACGTCCTCAAAGACTTTATCCGGACCGGCGTCTATGACAAAAACCGCCCCTTCTACCGCACGAATTCTCCTTCCATGGATATCCTCGTCTCCTCGAATCTCGAGCGCCTGCTTTACGATCTCTCGGGGCAGGATACGGCCTTCGTGAAGGAAAGCATGGAAGCGCTTCAGAAGGACGGCTGCTACCGGATTCCGGCACAAATGCTGGAAAAACTGCAGCAGACCTTCGTGTCCTACGATACGGATGAAGAGAAGACGGTCGAGACCATCCGCGAGGTATATGATGTTTACGGATACCTGATTGATACGCATACGGCCGTTGCGTGGAATGCGGCGTCGGAGGCGGGAAAAAAGGAGGGTTCAGCCTGTCCGAATGTCGTGCTTTCGACCGCGAGCGCCTATAAATTCCCGGACGCCGTCTGCAGGGCTCTCGGGATTGAGGAAAGTGAGAACGCCCTCTCGGCGCTCGACGATATCCATGAAAAAACCGGCGTGAAGGTGCCGGAAAACCTGCAGAATCTTGACAAGCGGCCGGTTCGCTTCTCGGATGTCATTGAGATCGGCGAGATGCCCTCTTATGTGAAGGAAGTGATTCAATCGGGCGAGCTGTACCGTTAAACGGAGTGGAGTATGAAAAAAATCGGAATGGTCGTAGCGGTTGAAATCGACGCGGTTCTTTCGCGCTACGGAGAACCGCTGAAGACGGAGCGCTTCGGAAGCTATGAGCTTCGCGTTTACAGGAACGGGGAGAACGAACTGTATGTGATGCATTCGGGCGCCGGCGAGATCGCGGCGGCCGCCTGCACGCAGCTCCTCATCAGCGTATGCGGCGTGGATATGATCGTGAATTTCGGCGTGGTCGGTGGACTCACGGCGGATATGGCGAAAAGCAAATCCTGCATCGTTGAAAAAGTGGTGCACTATGATTACGACGCGGAGGCGATTGACGGCACGAAGCCCGGACAGTATCTGGAGCTTCCGGACGAATTTATCCCCGCGGATCCCGCGCTCTTTGCGGCCGCGCGCCGGATTGCGCCGGAGCTGAAGCCGGTCGTGTGTGCTTCCGGCGACAAGTTTGTGGCGGATCCGGAGAAGAAAGCGGAGCTGAACCGCAGGTTCGGCGCCGAAATCTGCGAGATGGAGGCGGCCGGCATCGCGCTCACCTGTCATCGGAACGGCGTCCCCTGCCTGATGATCAAAACCGTCAGCGACGGGATCACGGGCGGAGCGGAAGAGTACATTTCCGAAGTCGGCAGGACCTCGTCTCTCTGCCTTGAAATCGCCGACCGGGTGATCAGGGAGGAATTATGAAACAGGTAATCGGGGCGGTTCTTACGGCGCTTGGAAGGGTGCTGATCGGGATTCTCGTGATCCTGGTGGCCGTGGGAGCCCTGCAGCAGTTTGATTTCGGCATGCGGCTCGGCTTCGGCTACGCGGTCGTGGTCTCAGGCAGCATGGAACCGAATATTCATGTCAATGACGTGCTGATTTTCCAGGCCCACCGGAAGGAAGAATACAAACCCGGCGACGTCGTGCTGTACATCCGCGGCGAGGGAACGCCGGACGAAATGCTGATCAGCCACAGGATCACCTCCATTGACGGAGACACGCTTGTGACGAAGGGCGACGCGAACATGGCGGAGGACCCGCCGATCGCCTTCACGCAGGTCGTCGGAAGGGTGGCCATCCGCATTCCGTACGCGGGCGTGGCGGTCCGGCTGATGCGGACAAAGATCGGGCTTGCGGCAGCGATTCTTCTCGTGGCCGGGCTGATTGCCCTCAGTATTGTCCTCCCGAAGCTGCACAGAAAGAAAAAAACAAAAACCGTCATGGGTGAACAGACAATCAGGTACTAAACAGGATGAAAGCGGCAGAAAAACGCCAGTACTTAAAAGGAATGCGCGACGGAATCCCGATTGCGCTCGGCTACTTCGCTGTGGCCTTTTCTCTCGGAATTATGGCAAAGCTCTCGGGCCTTACGCCTTTTCAGGGCTTTTTATCCAGCGTTCTCGTCAACGCCTCCGCCGGCGAATACGCGGGCTTCGTGGTGATTGCGGAGAACTCCGGCCTCTATATGATGGCGCTGATGACCATTGTGGCAAGCGCCCGGTATTTTCTGATGTCTTGCGCCCTTTCGCAGCACATCGCCCCGGATACGAAGATGATCCACCGGCTCCTGATCGGCTTCGACGTGACGGATGAAATGTTCGGCGTGATGATCGGACGGCCGGGCTATGTGAACCCGGTCTACGCCTACGGACTCTACCTTCTGCCGATCATCGGCTGGTCGTCGGGAACCGTTCTCGGGATTGTATCCGGCAGTATCCTTCCGGCCTCCGTCGTGAACGCGCTGTCCGTGGCGCTCTACGGGATGTTCCTCGCGATCATCGTGCCGCCGGCGCGGAAGGACAGGGTGGTTCTCGGAACCGTGATCCTCGGCTTCGGGCTTTCCTTCGCGTTCTCGCGTCTTCCGGTGGTGTCCGGACTTTCCTCCGGCACCCGCACGATCATCCTGACGGTCGTGATCGCCGGACTTGCGGCGCTTCTGTTTCCCCGAAAAGAAGAGGAGGCGGACGCATGAAGACCTACCTCTACATCCTGGTGATGGCGCTGACCACCTATCTGATCCGCGTGCTGCCGCTGACGCTGATCCGGAAGCCGATCAAGAGCCGTTTTATCCGTTCCTTTTTGTACTATGTCCCCTATGTCACGCTGGCCGTCATGACCTTTCCGGCGATCATGGATGCCACCAATTCACCCATCGCCGGAATTGTATCGCTGATTGCCGGAATCCTTCTCGCTTGGTTCGGCGCGGGGCTCTTCCCGGTGGCGGTCTGCTGCTGTGTGATTGTCTTTCTGATGGAGCTTCTGTTCTGAAAAGAAACAGGGCCCGACAGGAAGCTCATATTAAAAGATAAGCTTGACAGCTTAACAAAAATATATTATACTATGTCTCGTCGTTATAACCGACTGACAGGAAAGGTGGTTTTATGCCAAGAAGAAAAGTAAACAAAGAAATGACCGAGCTTGAAAGAGAGCAGGAACGCAGAATGAGGGCTTATGAGCAGATGATGCTCAATAACCAGTATAAGAAAGAACATTATGAGCGGATTACGCTCCTGGTCAAAAAGGGCGAGAAGCAGGGCCTGGTGGATGCCGCGAAGGCACAGGGCAAGAGCCTCTCTTCGTATATTTTAAGCTTCCTCCCGGAGAAGGAAGAGAAATAATAAACAGATTAAGGAGATTCATGGCGGGAATCCTGCGAATCCCACAACCGAATAGAATCAGTTTCAAAAAGCGCTTTGCCGAAAACGGCAGAGCGCTTTTTTTGTGGTATTTCTGCAGAAGAATCTGCGGCGGTTCTGAGAAGATCCGAAGCGAAGGTCGGAGAATCGGAGCGGAAAGCATCCGGGGACCATGAATAAGGCTTCCAACAGCTGACAGATCGGTTTTCATTACAAAAATTCAAAAGGAGGAGAAAATGAAAAAGAAACATCCCATGCGGCGGATCCTGGCGGTTCTGCTGTCAGTGCTGCTCCTTTCTTCCGCGCTTCCGGGCGGAGGGCTGCTTGCAGAAGGGCTGGCTTCGGAGGAGGAAACGCTTGCGGAAGAGTCCGGGGAGGTAGCGGAAGAACCGGCGGAAATATTCACGGAAGAATCTGGGGAGGCAGCGGAAGAATCGACAGAAATGCCCGCGGAAGAATCGACGGAACCGGTGATGGAGGCCGGAGATCTCCCGGAAGAAGGGACTGAAGAAGCGTCGGAAAGCGAAGCGCTGCTTACTGAAGAAGTGTCGGAAAGCGTAGCGGAAGCGCTTGAGACGGAGACGGAAGAGACCGAAGCCGCGGCGGAAGAAACGCCTTCCGAAGCCGCGCCGGAAGCGGTGCCTGCCTTCACCGGACTTGCGGGAGGGTCCCTGGTCTCCGAAGAACAGCTCTCCGGCATGGACTTTTCGTCAAAGCGTCTCTTAATTGCCGGAGCTACGATCATTGATCCGGAAAACATGCTGTCCGAGTACGACGGCGTGTACCTGATGCAGTACGAAGATGAGACAACCGCGAAATACGCCTACTCCTACTATTACGGCAACGCGGCTTTTGTGGATGTCGATTCCGTCATCTCGATTGCAGACGGCACAGGAGACACGGGAGCGCTCGGATCAGAGGAAATGTCCGAAGAGAAGAACCCACTCTCCGAGCTTCAGGACGCGGTTGAGAAGAACAGTACGGCGTACAGTTCTCCGGTCATTGCCTTAATCGATACGGGCGTGAACAGCGATCCGGCTGTGATCGAATGGGTGTCGATGGTAGGAGACCGGGCGACCGATGACAACGGTCACGGCTCCAACATGGCGATCGCGATCCGTTCCGTGAACCCGGATGCGAAGATCCTGTCCATCAAAGCGCTTGGCGCGGACGGCACAGGCGATGCTTCGGCGGTTTACGCGGCGATCCGTTACGCTATCGACCGGAAGGTATCAATCATCAACCTTTCGATGGCGGCCGTGAAGAAGGCTGAAAACGCAGCAATCGCTTCCATCGTGGAAGAAGCCGTGCAGCAGGGCATCAAGGTGGTCGGCGCAGCCGGAAACTACGGAAACGATGCGAAGTTCTATATTCCGGGATCGATTGGATCGGCGCTCATCATCGGAGCCTGTGACGAGAGCGGAAAGAGAATTGAAAAGTCCAACTACGGCGCGACGGTTGATTTCAATGTCGTTGCGGATTCCACCTCAAAGGCGGCGGCGATCTATTCCGGCCTGCTGTCAAAAGGAGAGGGAGAGATCGACCGGAAGCTGGTGTTCCCGACAGAGGAGAACGCGGAGAAAGAACAGGTCGTCACAGGAAACGGACAGTTTGTTGTACAGGATCCGCAGCCCGCGAGCCTGACGGAAACGCTCCCAGGAACCACTTCGGACGGCAGTACGGGCATCGGACGGTACTCGGTGCGTCTCGGAGAGAACACCTCACCGTACTGGGGGATGATCGCGACGCAGATCTTCCAGACCTATCTGCCCGCCACGCCTTTTGATAACATTCGATTCCACAATACATTGACGAATGCGGACGAAATCCTGAACGGTGTTTATCCTGCCTACAACAGTAACGTCAACCCCAACTGGTCCTCGGCAACATCGATTAACGGCGAATCCCAGGCGGGGGACACACATGTAGCTATGCAGTATATCTGGAAGAAGGAAGGAAATCCGGTTTACTGCTTTGACTATGCGGCTGACGATGCGGGCAATCGTACCTATCAGGTGTTTGCAGACCTTCCGAACAGTTTTGTAAACAAAGACCGTCTGCAGAGCGCGTACAACATGGCGAAGAACCTGAGTGCGAATGACTTCCGGCTGGTAAAAGACAACCTGACGGGTTTCTTCCGGAATGTATCCTACATCGATTCCCGTGCAGGCTTCCCGGTTGAAATCAGTGCGGAAAACTTTGCGACGCAGTTCAAGCAGGTGGCAATCTCTGATACCTACCAGACCATTGTACAGTACCTTGTGTGGTACTACATGCATAATGCAGAGCTTCAGCCGAGACTGGAATACCAGCATACACCCCAGCATCAGGAGCAGGTAAAAGAACAAACGATCACCGTGCCGGAGCAGTTCACATGGACGGCGATCTCCTCGGAGCTCCTGAATCCCGACGGGCTGATCGGTGTAGGCCTTCAGGATCCCGAAACCTATACGATCCCGGAGATCTCCGCCGGAGCCACGAGCGGCGACATCACAGCCCCCGGAACGAAAGACGGTCAGATCCTTGTTCCGATTCCGGTTACCGGACTTGCAAAGGTCCATAAGGAATCGACCAAGACAGAATGGACCGACGACAACCCGAGCTACAGCATGGCGGGCATCAAGTACGCATTCTACAGAGACGATGCCTGTACGACGCTTGCCAAGAAGGTAGACGGGACCGATGCGATCGTGACGCTGGATGCGAACGGTGATTCGGAAACCATTGAGCTTTCCGTGTCCAATGCCGGGTCAACAAGGTACTGGGTGAAGGAATACGACAACCCGGCAGCCAGCAACTACATCACGAGTTCGGATGTGAAAGCCGAAGACCTGACGGCAACCGGAGTCAAGGTATGGCAGGTCACAGAAGAACCGTACCCCGGTGAGGTCGGCGTCGTCAAGAAGTACACGGACGGCAATACAGTTTTCCTTACCAGTGCGGTTTACGGACTGTACGCGACAGAAGCGAATGCGAATGCTGATACTTCAAGACTCGGTATGGTAACAATCGCTCAGAGCGACATCACGAATGGCACAAGCGCACTGAAGAAGTTCGGTGCAGAGCTCGGGATCGGCAAGACCTACTATGTGAAAGAGATCAGCGTAGCGCCTTCGTCGATCGCAATTGATAAGAATGTATATTCAGTTACAGCTGCACGGAACATCACGGCATCCTCGGCCGCAAGCGTAGCGGTTTCCACGGATAAACTGAACAACGGTTTCATGCGGGTGAAGAAAGTCTCCGCAAACCCGGAGATCACAAACGGTAATTCGTGCTATGACCTTTCCGGAATTCAGTTCAAGGTTTATACGAGTGCAGCATGCACGACGGAAGCGAAGAACGCGGCAGGATCAGCGATCACCCTGCAGACAGATGCCAACGGCCTCACGCAGACCGTCGAAATGATTATCGGCGATTACTGGGTGAAGGAGGTTCCGGCGTCCCTTACAGGAAAAGGCTGGAAAGTCAACGGCACTCCTAAGAAAGTCACTGTAAGCCCCACGAACACTTCTGGAAATCCTGTAGAAGTTGAAATCAGCAATACGGCAAACAGCGACCCGATCGGCATTCTCCTGAAGAAAGCCGATGATGGAAGAGGAACAGAAGGAGGACGCGTTGCTTTCTGAAAGGGCGAAGGCCTATAAGGAAAGCCGGAAGAGTATTATTCCTTTCAGCGAATAAAACCCTTCCGAACTCTGTGAATGACGGTGGGTAACTACCGCACTAAAACCCCAGACGGCTGGTCACGGGAAACCGGACAGACGGAAATCTGGTAAGGACGCTGATACAGATCCTAAACGAAATGCATGGATTCTAAAGTCAGCGGGTGTCGGTACAATACGGTGAGAATGACCATAGCCCCTTTGGAAAGGGCCGGAAAGAGTGCATCCGGGTCGGACGAAACCTCGATATATGCCATGCTTCCGAAAGGAGAAATCCTTTTCATGACGGCGGGATAAGTAGAGCTGCCCTGTTCTTCGAAAGTCCTGAAGGAGAAATTCTTCAAACCCGTCACATGGCGGCAGGAAGCCTAAGTTGTATTCATGATAGTTCACAGGGATCACGGGAAGCCACTATAGAGGTGGTGAAAGAGAGGGCCACGAGCGATGAAGGATCTGTAATGGATCCGGAGCAACAGGCCTGAAGTCATCAATCGTCCTTGAAGAAAGGACATATAAGAGAGAGAAAACATTGAAAACAGAACCGACTTACGAAGAGGCAAAGAAGATATGCAGGCTGACGGAAAATGAAGTCCAAATGGCGAAACGGCTTCACGTCAGTCCGGACACCCTGATCCGGAACGCATCTTCCCGCCGATATGAAAAATGGAAAGATCCGGTCCCGCTTTATACGAGACGGCAGTACGAAAAGCAGTTTGAGAAAGAAGCGCTTTTCTACCGGGAATCGAGAATGAAGCGGATAGGAAAGAAAGCAGACGAAGATCCGATGCTTTACGCGGCGCGTAGGCTCGGCTTTACGAGATCCGAGTGCTTCATGGCGAAGGACCTGCATCTGACAGATGAAGACCTGAACATTCTGAACAAAAGGGCGAAGAAAATGAACCTGTGTGCGGCGCTGCTGGTAAGACGGATGTATGAAAAACTGATCGAAGAAGGAGAAAGAGATTATGACGCATGAAAATGATAAAAACAAAAAGAAAGGGCTGATTATCGGCGGAGCAGTGCTCGCGGCGGCTATCGTTATAGTGATCGTGCTTCTCCTTCTTAAGGGCTGTAATCACGGAAACGAAGAAGCCGGGAGTAACAGCAGCACTTCCGCTTCGGAAACGCTGTCAGACCTGACGGAGCAGGACGGGGAAGAAGAAACCGAAGCTGCCGACAGCGAAGACGCCTCTACAGAGGATTCTTCGAAAAAGTCCGACAAGACGGCTTCATCCGATAAGACGTCAACGGAGAAGACCACGGACTCCAAAGATGCAGATGCTTCTGAAGAAGAGGAAACTAAATCCGGTGACAAGGAGAGCGTGAAGCAGGACAGCTCCGAGAAGGAAACGGAAAAATCTTCGAGTACGGCATCGTCTCAGAAAGAAACTACCAAGGAAGCGTCAAAAAACGAGACAACGAAAACAGCGGATTCGAGTGAGACGGCGAAGCAGGAGACTTCCAAAACACAGGAGAGCACCAAGGCTCCGGAAAACACCAAAGCGCCGGAAAGCACGAAAGCACCGGAGACCACAAAGGCACCGGAAACTACGAAAGCTCCTGAAACGACACAGACTGCTAAAACGGAGCAGACAACAGCGGCACCGGAAACGACCAAGGCTTCTGAAACAACGAAGGCTACGGAAAGCACCAAAACACCGGAAAGCACCAAAGCACCGGAGACCACGAAAGCTCCTGAGAACACAACAGCCGCCCCGGAAAGCACCAAGGCAGCCGAGCAGACCACAGCGCATGAACATACCTGGGTGGCGGCTAAAGAGACGGTACATCACGATGCGGAGGGGCATACCGAAAAGCAGCAGAAGCTCGTGTCGGAAGCATATGACGAACAGGTGCCTGTAAAAGAAGCGTGGGATGAAACCGTTGACAAATATGCAACGGTAACACATGAAGTATGTTGGGGATGTTATAATAAAGGAACCCTTACCTTTTATGACCAAATGTCAGATGAAGAAGGACTTGCACATGAAAAGGCTCATGCAAAAGCAGGGGAAGCAATGGGCTTTTTTACAAATCAGTTTCAAGAAGTGATCGGAACTGAAACCATTCATCACGATGCCGAATATCAAACTGTCCACCATGATGCAGTCTATGAAGAAACAGAAGTCTGGATCGAGGACAGGGCAGCATGGGACGAAGAAGTGATTACAGGATATAAGTGCTCCGGCTGCGGAGCAACAAAAGCCAAGTAAGCTATAATACTCAGGTCCATTTTCGCCAGATGAACCTCAATGAACTCTCTCTTAACAGATGACTGAGCGCCGTACCCGTTGAAAGGCGGACGTGCGGTGCGGGTCTCCGGGAAATCATAACCGGAGACGATGGAATGCACAAGGTGAAGCGTCACTGAAAGGCGCACAGTACACCGTAAAGTATTACGATAACCAAACCGGAACCGGATCACCGCTTCGAACTTGGGTGTTTGAAACGGATGAGGATGGTATTATTTCGTTAAGATATGCGTCCTTATATTTTGTATCAGGTGATGAGTTCTATACTACATCGACTGGGAAATTCACCATTCCTGTCGGTACTATCACCATTCAGGAAACCAAAGCACCCAAAGGCTACCTGATCAACAACGAGACGAAGACGGTTCATTTCACTCAGCAGGCGGACGGAACCGTTAAATCAGACGCTGAAAACAGCAGGTGGGACACCACAAATGAAGTCGAAGACCTCAACCTGATCTCCGAGGAAACCCCGATCAAGGGTTCTGTCTCCATCACGAAGACCGACTCGACGGGCGTGACCCCGCAGGGCGATGCTTCGATTGCCGGGATCAAGTTCGCGATCATCAACCGGAGCACAAATCCTGTAGTCTACAAAGGCACAGAATACGCTTCGGGGAAGGTGATCCAGATCCTTCTTACGAAGACCGACAGAACCTGCACGACCGACGCGAAGTCCCTTCCTTACGGATCTTATGAGATTGCAGAGCTTCGCTCGGATGCGACGATCACGGCAGGAGAGACCTACAACGGATCGAACAAGCTCGGCTCTTCGATCTATGCGAACGGCACCGGATATCTTTATCAGGCGCAGTCAAAGACCGTCAGCATTACGACAGACGGACAGGCAGAGGCAACGACCTTCACGGACGTCATCGTGAAGGGTGCGGTCAAGATCGAGAAGTGGGACAAGGAAAAGAACGCGAAAGCCGCCCAGGGCGATGCGGACTTCTCCGGAATCATCTTCACGGTCAAGAACGCATCATCGAACCCGGTTGTGGTAAACGGAACGAACTATGCGGTCGGCGCGGTTGTTACAACGATCCGTACCAATGCAGCAGGAGACGCCGAGTCCGGACAGATCCTTCCATATGGTACTTATACCATTCAGGAGACCGCGACCAACGGATCTTATCTATTAACGGACGGAACTGAAAGGACCTTCGAGATCCGCGAACACAGCGCGAATCCTGTAACGACCTCGACAGACGGCAATTCCCTTGTCTTCAAGGATGAAGTTGAGCGGGGCGGCGTGAAGGTCGGAAAGATCGACCGGGAGACCGATACGAATGAGCCGCAGGGCTGGGCAACCCTCGTGGGTGCCGAATTCACGATCTACAACAACAGCGCGAAGTCTGTGATTGTAGACGACACGGAATACGCAGTCGGCGCGGCAGTCAAGACCCTGACAGTAGAGAATGAAGACGGAACCGTGGAAACGGCTGCGGACCTTCTTCCCTACGGTACTTACTACATCAAAGAGACCAAGGCTCCCGAAGGCTATGTGTTAAACAGCACCTGGCATGTGGACTTCCAGATCCGTGACGACGGAGACATCGTTGACACCACATCGGATCCGAAGATCAACCAGTCTGAAGAGAAGAGCGGATGGTTCTCGGTAACAAACGGTTCTTCCTCGAATGAAGCGGAAGATCCGGAGCAGATCAAGAGAGCGGACGTTAAGTTCAGCAAGATCGATATTGACGGTCAATCGCTCGCGAACATCCCGTTCTTAATCGAACGGCTTGACGAGGACGGAAACGCGGTAGAAGCGCATGTCATCGTCACCAACGATGAAGGAAAGCTTGACACTGCAAACCGTCCGAAGACCGGAGATAAGGTGAATTTCGCGGATTCTCTTGTAGTTGACGGCGAATTCAACGGAGATCCGGCGGATTACAATGACGGCGGCGTGTGGTTCGGCGAACAGTCGGCACAGGATGATTCAAAGGGCTCCCTCATTTACGCGAACTACCGGATTACAGAGATTCGCTGCGAGGCGAACGCTTCGAACGACATGCTGACTCAGGTGATGTTTAATGAGTCAGACCTTGAAAACTTCAATACGGTATTCGTGGACGGCAAGGACTACAGCCTCTCGGCAATCTTTGTAGACCTTGAGATCCATCCGGAATCCGACCTCATTGACAAGACGACGGACAGCAAGTCCGTATCCTTCGGTAAAGTCGTTGTGACGGATACCGTAAGATACGACCACTTAAAGACCTACGCGCACTACAAGATCAATACCGAGATCTTCTACGTGGACCGCGACGGTTCCGATCCGGTATCTCTTGGCTCGAACGATTATATTTTCTACCCGCCAAAGGTGGACCATACCGATACCGCGAACGGCACGATTAAGAATGACGTAACGATCAATACGGCAGGCTTGAACGGCGGAACGCTTCATGCGGTCGATACCTTCTATGTCGAGCATGAAGGCGAGTGGGTAGAGATCGTGAAGCACAACGAGACCCTGTCAGACGAGAGACAGACAATCTTCGTGCCTTACATGGCAACAACGGCGATTGACGGTCATACCGGAGATCATGTCGGAACGATTGCGGAAGACGCTTCTGTAACCGATACGGTTCGCTACGAGAACCTCGGCAACAACCGGATGTACCTTCTGGTCGGAACACTCCGCTTTGCGGATACCGGCGAAATCGTGAAGGATCATGACGGCAACGACTGTGTGGCAGAGAAGGTTCTTCGGGTCAGCTACAGCCAGTCCGGCATGTCCGAAAGAAGCTACGGCGTCTTAGGACCGAAGGATGGCGAAGTCGTGATGCCGACCTTCCACTTCGATGCGACAGACTTTGGAAACAGAACCCTTGTCGTAACGGAAGTGATGTATGACTATGATACCGAGACCGTCCTGATCGAGCACAATGATCTCACGGACGAGGATCAGAGCGTTCACTTCGTCGAATTACCGACAGAGGCGAGAGATTCGAAGACCGGAACGAGAACCGCGACGGTCGGAGAGAACGAAGCGATCATCGATAAAGTCATACTGAAGAACACGATCCCCGGCATGACCTATGTTGTCAAGGGTGATCTCCTTTATCAGAGTGACTGCACAGACGCAGCCGGAAACGAACATAAGAAAGGTGATGTCATTGCGACACATGACCCGGTAAGTGTAACAGCGACCGGAAACACCACAGTTGTAGAACTCACCTACAGCGTCGATTCCTCGCTCCTTGAGGGCGTCACAGGCGTTGTATTTGAGGAAGCCTACCATAACGATGTCGAGATTGCGAAGCATCACGACTACGATGCGAAGCCGCAGACCCCGCACTGGCCGAAGGTCCGGACATCGGCGGTTGACGGCGAGACGAAGGGCAGGACGGGGGTCGTCGGAGATACGGCAAGCATCGTTGATACCGTAACCCTGAACAATCTGAACATCGGAGATACTTACAAGGTATCCGGCGTCCTGATGGACAAGGAAACCGAAGCGGCCTTCCTCGTGGATGGAGCGGAAGTCACGGCAGAATCCGAAGAGTTTACCGCAACCGCAGCCGATATGTCGGTGGAAGTTACCTTCACCTTCAATTCGACCACAGCTGCAGGGAAATCTCTTGTCGTATTCGAAAAGCTTCTCTTCGTAAGAGGAGAGAACGGATCCGAACCGGATGAACCTGTCGATGTGGCCCGCCATGAAGACATCAATGATGAAGGACAGACGGTCGATTATCCCGAAGTCGCGACCAACGCAAACGACGGTCTCACGAAGGACGAAATCGGAACCGTCGGTGAGACGGAAACGATCATCGATACCGTCACCTATAAGAACCTTCACATCGGTGATGAATACACCATCAGCGGAACGCTGCACTACAAAGAAGACTTTACCGATAAAGACGGTAAGGAACACCTTGCAGGCGACGAACTAACAGACAAGGACGGAAAGCCGATCATCGCGTCAGAAACCTTTGTTGCCGATAAGAAGAACGGCTCCATCGATCTTGTTTACAAACTCTCTTCCGAGCTCCTGAGGGGCACGAGTGTTGTTGTATTCGAAGACCTTGTAAACAACAAAGTCACTGTATACAGCCATGCGGACCTTGAAGATGAAGATCAGAGAGTTGATTACCCGGATGTCGCGACAAACGCGAATGACGCGAAGACGGAAGAGCACATCGGAACGACCGGAACCATCACCATTACGGATGCGGTAGACCTGACAAACCTTACGATTGGTAAGAAGTTCAAAGTCTACGGAAAGCTGATGGATCAGGAGACCGAAGAAGCGCTTCTTGACAAGGACGGCAAAGAGATCACGGCAGAATCCGAGGAATTCACGGCTGATGTTGCTGAAATGCAGATCGAAATGCGGTTCACGGTTGACGCGGACGCAGCCGGAAAGACCTTAGTGGTATTCGAAGACCTGCTTCATAACGGCATCGTGGTATCTTACCACCATGATATCGAAGATGAAGAGCAGTCTGTCCATGTGCCGGAGATCGGAACGACGGCAGAAGCGAAGGATACGGAAGATCATGTGACCTTTTCCGGAGAGGAAGCCGTTGTAACGGATACGGTACACTACAAGAACATCCTGACGGACGGCAGAACCTACACCTTAAAGGGAACCTTAGTAGATAAGGAGACCGGAGAGGCGATTAAGGATGCTGAAGGTAAGGAAGTCACAGCTGAGAAAGAGTTTGTTCCGGAAGAGACCGAGGGGGATGAAAAGCTTGTCTTCACTTTTGACGCTTCCCTTCTTGCAGGAAAGACTCTGGTAGCATTTGAATCCCTTGAATACAAGGGAATTGAAGTCGCAATCCATGCTGACATCGAAGACGTTGATCAGACCGTCTATATTCCGGAGATCGGTACGAAGGCGCTGGATAAGGAAAATGAGATCGACCACACCGAGGCGGACGGCCCGGCGACGATCGTCGATACCGTGAGCTATACGAATCTCCTGCCCGGAAAAGAGTATACCATGAAGGGAACTCTTTACGACAAGGAGACCGAAGAAGCGATTCTCGCAGACGGCAAAGAGATCACGGCAAAGAAGACCTTCACGGCTGAGAAGCCCGAGGGCGAAGTCGAGATCGAATTCACCTTTGACGCATCCCTGATCGCAGGAAAGACCGTAGTCGCGTTCGAATCCTGCGAGTACAAGGGCATTGAAGTTGCGGTCCACGCCGACATCGAAGACGAAGACCAGACCATCTATATCCCGGATGTGTATACGACAGCAACGGCAGAAGACACGGAAGACCACATCACAGAGGCATCGAAAGATGTTGTTATCAATGATGAAGTCTTCTATACGGGTCTGAAAGTTGGCGCAGAGTATATCGTGAAGGGAGTCCTGATGGACAAGAAGACCGGAGAAGCCATTAAGGACGCATCCGGTAAGGAAGTCACGGCAGAGAAGACCTTTACGGCGGACAAGAAGGACGGATCAGTGATCCTGACCTTTAAGTTTGACGGATCTCTTCTTGCCGGAACCACAACCGTTGCATTTGAACGGCTTTATCATCAGGATAAGGAAGTCGCGATCCATGCTGACATTGAAGATGAAGAGCAGTCTGTAGAGCTTCCGAAGATCGGAACGACCGCCCTTGCAGACGAAACCGAAGATCATGTCGTAAAGGCAAAAGAGGATATCACGATTACGGATACCGTAGCCTACGAGAAGCTGCTCCCCGGAAAGACCTATGTCATGAAGGGCGTGCTTGTCGATAAGGAAAACGGCAACCCGATCCTCGTGGACGGTGAGGAAGTGACTGCTGAAGAGCGCTTCGTTCCGAAGACGGCAGACGGAGAGGTGAAGATCAGCTTTACCTTCGATGCTTCCGCGCTCTCGGGAACAACGCTCGTCGCCTTCGAGCAGTGCTTCTATGTGAAGGGCGCAGCAGAAGGAGAAGAGGATGATTCCGAGACTCCGGCTGAAGAGGAGGAGATCCCGGCTGCCCGTCATGAAGACATTAATGACGAGGAACAGACGGTTTTTATCCCCGAAATCAGGACTCATTTATCCGATGTCATTACAGAGATCGACCACTCTAAGAAGGACGGCACGATCACGCTGGATGACGAAGTTACCTACAAGAACCTTCTCCCCGGCAGGGAATATACCATGAGAGGCACGCTTTACAACAAGGCGACCGGAAAGGCACTTCTTGCTGACGGAAAAGAAGTGACAGGAGAGACCACCTTTACCGCAAAAGATACAGAAGGCTCGGTGATTGTCACCTTTACCTTCCCGGCATCAGCGGTAACGACGGATCCTGTTGTCGCATTTGAATCGCTGGAATACAAGGGAATTGAAGTCGCGGTCCATGCTGACATTGAAGACGCCGACCAGACGGATTACATTCCTGAAATCAGTACGACGGCGACGGATGCAGAAACCGAAGACCATATCGCGATGGCCGATGAAGAAGTGACGATCGTTGATACGGTCGATTACAAGGGCCTGAAGCCGAATACCAAGTATGTCCTGAAGGGCGTGCTGATGGATAAGGAAACCGGAAAGGAACTCCTCGATGCAGCTGGCAAGACCATTACGTCGGAGCAGAGTTTCGTTACCGGAAAGGCAAAGGATGGCGAAGTCAGCGTTTCCGGAAGCGTAGAGCTTACCTTTACGTTTGACGGGTCGACCCTTGCAGGAAAGACGGCAGTCGTCTTCGAGCGGCTGTACCAGAGCGAAAAGGAAGTGGCTGTTCACACCGACATTGACGATGAAGAGCAGAGCGTACACTTCCCGGATGCGAAGACCACGGCAACCGACAAGGCAACCGAAACGCACAC
>CAMPAR010000019.1 GCA_946632055.1 uncultured Lachnospiraceae bacterium | reverse complement strand
ATTATAATATTTTTGGCATCTTAGTCAATATAAAAAACCGCCTCCGGAGAACCGAAGCTGAAGAAGCGACAAAGAAAAGGCCGATCAAACGACTGAAGAAAAATGATTTACGAAACGCAGAAAGCATGATAAAATCGGAGTATCAAACTTTCCGACGACAGCTCGGATTTTGTGCTTCTGAGCGAGGCGGTTCCGGATGCGATTCTGGAGATCCGCTACTATTCGACCTACAATTTTGTCGGCTAGCGCATCGACGGATATGAGGAACCGCTTGCTTTTCTCACAAAGGAAGCGGCAGCGGCGCTGAAGGCGGTCAGTGACGAGCTGGTTTCAAAGGACTATTGTCTGAAAATATTCGACGCCTATCGTCCTCAGAAGGCGGTGACGCATTTTATGAACTGGGCGCTGGATCCTGACGACACCCGGATGAAGGAATATTTCTATCCGGAGCTGGAGAAGGATGTCCTCTTTCCGCAGGGGTATATCGCCGAGCATTCCGGTCACAGCCGCGGAAGCACCGTCGATCTCACGCTGTTTGACATGAGTTCTGAAAAAGAAGTGGACATGGGCGGAACCTTCGACTACTTCGGAGAGCTCAGTCATCCGGACTATACCGATATCAGCGAAGAGCAGTATGCTTCAAAGATGCTGCTTCGGGAGATCATGATGAAGCACGGCTTCAAGCCGCTTCCGGAAGAGTGGTGGCATTTCACGTTGGAAAACGAGCCGTACCCCGATACCTATTTCACCTTCCCGATCAACAGTGAATCGCTGAAGAAGCGCTGAAAGAGTCTGACACAAACTGCAAAATCTGCAGGATCCTTATGGTTTTTGTGAAGAAAGGAACTGACGAGAATGACATTTGAAGACATTAAAAAGAATCCGGAGGTTCTGGCATATTACGAAAAGGGCAATGAAATTCTCGGATTTCTGGGATATACGGATCATTCGCCGGCGCATACCGCCCTTGTTGCGGAAAGGACGGCAGATATCCTCCGCGCATACGGTTACGGTGAACAGGAGATTGAACTTGCGAAAATTGCCGGTTTTATGCATGATATCGGAAATGTCATCAACCGGAACCATCATGCGGAGTACGGAGCCCTTCTCGCCAACGACATTCTGAAAGACACCGACCTTTCGATCGGCGACCGTGTGAAAGTGGTTTCAGCGATTGCCAATCACGATGAATCGACAGGCGTGGCATCCGACCCGATCACGGCGGCGCTTATCATTGCGGACAAGACTGACGTGCGGAGAAGCCGCGTGCGTGAAAAAGATCCGGTGCTGTACGATATTCATGACAGGGTGAACTTTGCGGTAACGGACACCGCCCTTCAGGTGGAGCCGGACAGCAAAGAGATTACATTAGCCCTCAGTATCGACGAAAATATTTGCACGATGTACGAGTATTTCGACATTTTCCTTGGCCGCATGATGATGTGCTCGCGGGCAGCAAGAGTTTTTGATTCGAAATTTACGCTGAAGGTGAACGGGCAGAGAATCCTTTGACGGACTTCAGAAAGCAATATAATTGAAAATCAAGAAGGAGAAAAGGATGATGGATTTTATCAACTGGAAATGGCTCAATGAAAGTCAGGTCATGGAAGTGAACGGGGAGATCGCGATTGCCGCACCGGCCAAAACAGACTGGTTCAACAATCCGATTCCGGAAAACGGCGCATATTCCGCGCCGGTGGCGAACGCGCCGTTCTACTATACCGAAGTGGAAGGCGACTTTGTTTTCAAAGCAAAAGTGCGGCCGAATCACAAGTATGTCTACGATGCCTGCGCGCTGATGGTCATCCAGGATGAATATACCTGGGCGAAAGCCGCCTTCGAAGCCTCGGATTTCGGGACAAAAGCTGCGGTCTGCGTCGTTACGAACCAGATATCCGACGACGCGAACGGCTGTAACATTGCGCAGGATGAACTATGGCTTCAGATCGTCCGCGTCGGCGACGTCTTCTGCGTACACTATTCCCTCGACGGCGAACGCTTTGATATGGTGCGCCTTTTCCACCTCCCCGTCGGCTGCAGCGTAAAGGTTGGCCTCGAAGCCCAGAGTCCGTCGGGAGAAGGCGGCCTGAGATTCTTCAGTGATGTAACGCTGGAGCATCGGACAGTGGAGAATTTGAGGAAAGGGTGCTGAGCCATAAGGAAGGAATCAATGAGTACATTTCACGACCATGCTGCAGCCTTACGGGCGCAGATCACACCTCACATCAACTGCGCACAGGCGGTTGTCGTTCCCTTTGCGGAAGCGGCGGGGATTACAGAAGAAACCGCCATGCGCTTTGCGGACGGCTTCGGCGGCGGAATGAAGCGTGCTTCTGTGTGCGGGGCGATCACCGGCGGTATCATGGCGCTGGGGCTGTTCGGACTTGGCGATCCGAAAACGCTCGGAGAGTATCATCGGGTTCTTCGGGAAAGACATGAGGGCATGCTCGAGTGCGCGGAGCTTCTAAAGGCCAACGCAGCTGCCGGAAGGGAGAAAAAGCCGCACTGCGACGCGATGGTTCTCGAGTGCGTGGACCTTGTCGAAAAAATCTTAAAAGAGAACGGAAGGCTGTGAGCCAGCAATTAAATACAACGATTGGAGGAAGGTGCGATGAAAACAGTGATTCACCCCGCAGGAGAATTGATTGATTTTGAGACCAGATTTGTTGAGAATCCTGCAATCGGCGGGAAGCCGGAGAAGGTCGGGCATTTTGAACGGGTTGATTACACGACCGATGTGTATGAAGACGGCAAAACTTATCAGAAGTACTGCAATGTCTATCTGCCCTGGTGTTATGATCCGGAAGATAAGACCAGGAAGTACAACGTCATGTACTATCAGCATGGCAATACCTGTGATCCGGACATTTTTACAGAGCCGGCGGCAAAGGCAACGCTCGACTGTCTGTTTGATTCCGGGGAGATCGAGCCGTGCATCATGGTTTTCACGACCTACTACTTTGATGTGACGAAGGATGTCGAAATCCGGCGCACCACGGGCGATGTACCGGCCGGGGACGGGAATTACGGCGGCGGATTTATTCCGGCGAATTTCTGCAAAGAGGTTGTTCAGGATATTATCCCTGCGGTGGAGCTTCGCTACAATACCTGGCTTCGGGACGGTTCCGATGAGGCTATCCGTGAGGCGAGAGACTACCGCGGCTTCAGCGGCTATTCCAGAGGCTGTGTCTGTACCTGGTACATGCTTCATAATGAATTTGAATATTTCCGCTGGTATGCGCCGATGAGCTGCATGACGACGGCGGGGACGAGCATCCGGACAAAGCTTTCCAAAGCGCAGGTCGTGGACTATCTGACAGCGCCGATGAAAGCGCACCCGGAGCTTCCGTTCTTCATCTACGCTTCGAACGGCTATCCGAATGATGTAATGCCGATGACGGAGCAGATGAAGTATGTGACGAAGGACCCGGTATTTTCTTACGGTCAGGATCCGGAGAAGAACAATATCTATTTCGCGGTATCAGATTTTTCACATTCGGATCTGTACGCGCCGTATTATTTCTACAATTCACTGAAGGTGCTGTTTTCTTAAGAAGACCGGAATTGATAAAACGGAAGGAGGACATTATGATCATCTTTGAGGAAAAGGGAAAGGAAAACACAAAAAAAGCGGCGGAAATCGCCATTCGCCGGGCAATGGAGCTGGATACGGACATCGTACTGTCATCCGGGACCGGAGAGAGTGCGGAGAAGGTCCTTGAAGTCGCGGAGGCGCTGGGCTATCAGGGAAAAATCACGGTGGTCCGTTCCGTCACATCCTATTCGGAAAACGGAGTCAACCGGATGAGTTCCGAGATGAGGGCCTCGCTGGAATCGCGCGGCGTACGGATCATTTCGGCGGCGCACGCTTTAAGCGCCGGAGAACGGGGCTTGAGTCTGCGCTTTAAAGGCGTTTATCCGCTCGAGATTATGGCGAATACCCTTCGCATGTTCGGACAGGGCATGAAGGTCTGCGTAGAGTGTGCCGTGATGGCGCTCGACGGCGACGCGGTGGAATGGAAGAAGCCGATCGTTGCGCTCGGCGGCACCGGAAGGGGCCTCGATACGGCAGCCGTGATCACGCCCGCCTTCTCGGCAAATATTCTGGATACGGTTGTGAATGAAATCCTCTGCAAGCCGGGTCTTTACTGATATGATCCGGCACATTGAAGCGGCCGCAAAAAAAATAGGCTACCGGCGCATCTATCTGGAAACCCATACGAATCTGCAGGCTGCGATCCATGTCTATGAGAAAGCCGGATACGTTCGAATCGACCGTCCCGAGACGGTTGTGCATGGGACGATGAATCGGTTTTATCTGAAGGAACTGCAATAAAGGGGGGGAAAAGAAAATGTACGAGTACAGAGTAGAAAGCTACAGTGTAAAAAGCGCGGCAAGGGAAATGAATACTCTTGCGCAGGAGGGCTGGAGAGTGATTTCCGTGGTGATGAATATCACAAAAGGCTACGGCCTCATCGTTACCTTTGAAAGAAAGGTCTGCGACCGGTATTTTGAGCAGGAAGGTTCCGAAGAGTAAAGGACAAAAACTTTTATTATTCTGGGAGGGGATCATGGATCTGGAAAATAAGCGCGGCAGCGTCCCGGTGTATGAAAGCTACAAAGGCAAGCAGGCGCACGCCAGCAAGAGCTGGAAGACGACCGAGAAAGAGAAAAGAACGGTTACGGTGCTGGGGATTATGTTTGCGGTGCTGGTCGTACTCGCACTGGTGTCATTTGTCCTCCCGATTCGGATGGGCATTAAGATCCTTCTTCTGATCCTGGCGATTGTGTTCGGAATCGGCGGCATGGGAGGATATCTCTTCTATGTGGTCCATCGTCATCACAAGGAGGACCCCATGGAAATGCACTACTATGACGTCGATTACAGTCGGAATCATATCACTGGAAAGGGGCATGACAACACCCGGAAAATCAGTAAGGAGGAGTTCCAGGGAAAGAACAGGGAGTGACGAATTCCGCCCGCAGAGGAAAAAGCGGCGTCTCGTCCTGCAAATAAGCCTGCCTATTCCGCACTTTCTGCTGTATATTTTGCGGAGCAATTCGTCTATACTGGTTCCATCGTCAGGAGGGGTCGTTCCTCCCGGGGAAAGGACCGGCAGACGGCAGCGGCCGTTCAGAATATCGGCTGAAGCGGTCTGCGGATGAATGATTAATTTTTTAAAGGAGAGTTCAACAGTGAAAAAGAAATGGATTGCAGTTCCTTTTATTGCGGTGGCAGTGCTCATAGTGATTATCAGCTGCACCACGCAGGTGCCGACCGGTCATACCGGCGTTGTTACCACCTTCGGTAAGGTTTCAAACTACACGCTGGATTCCGGTATTCATGTAAAAGCGCCCTGGCAGAAAGTGGTGAAAATGGATAACCGGATCCAGAGAGCGACGGAATCCTTAAGCTGCTTCTCTTCAGATATTCAGGAAGTGAGCATGCTTTACACGCTGAACTACCAGATCAGCCAGAAGGACGCGATGACCATCTACCGGACGATCGGCAGTGATTATTACAATACCATCATTGTTCCGACGGTTCAGGAGGCCGTAAAGGTCTGCACCGCCAAGTATACGGCGGAAGAACTGGTGTCGGAGCGCACGGATCTTGCGCTTGCGATTGAAGAGTCCCTGAGTGAAAAGCTCACAGGCTACAATATCATGGTGAACAGCACGGCGATCGAAAACATGGACTTCACGGATGCCTTTACCAATGCGGTAGAAGCGAAGCAGGTTGCCCAGCAGAATAAACTGAAAGCGGAGACGGAAGCGCAGCAGAAGGTCATTGAGGCGGAGGCTGCGGCCAATGTCAAGCAGATCGAGGCGGACGCGGAAGCCTACCAGCTGGTCAAGAAGGCGGAGGCGGAAGCGGAGGCTTACCGGATGCTGTCAGAGAGCCTGACGGACAAGGTCCTTTCAAAAATGTACTATGACAACTGGGACGGCAAGCTGCCCGGCGTCATTACGGACGGAAGCACGCTTCTGAACATACCGGCTCAGCAGGAAAACACGACGACTGTCACAGAATAAACACGATCATCCCGGAAGGCCATCGCGGCGGCGCATGCCGAAGCGGTGGCCTTTTCATGCGGCAAGACGATAGGATCCTGAAAGAAAATCGGAGAATATTGCAACCTTTCCGGCAGAAATGGTATATTATAGGTGAAAGGCCTTATCAAAAAGAGAGGAGGTGTCCGGATGGACGACAGCCGGATTATCGAGCTTTTCTGGGCACGGGATGAGAAAGCCGTAAGCGAAGCTGAAAAGAAGTACGGTCAATATTGTTATACGATTGCAAACAATATTCTCCTGAACCATGAAGACGCTTCGGAATGCGTCAATGATATGCTTCTCAGTGCCTGGAACACCATACCGCCGAACAGACCGGAGTATCTGCCGGGGTTTCTGGGATCGATTACCCGAAACCTGTCGCTGAAGAAGCTCCGCAAAAAGCTGGCGGAAAAGCGGGGCGGGGGAAAACAGAACCTTGTCATGGAAGAACTGGAAGAATGCATTCCGTCTGAGAAGAGCATCGATGAACAGCTTGAAGCCAAGGAACTCGTGAAGGTCATCAATTCGTTTCTCGAAACTCTGAAACCGGAAGAAAGAAAGGTGTTTCTGAGGCGTTATTGGTTTTACGATTCTGTCAGGGACATTTCCTCAAGATATCATTATAGTGAAAGCAAGGTTAAATCCATGCTGAAAAGAACGAGAGACCGACTTCGGATTCGTTTACAGGAGGAGGATATCTGGGTATGAAAACGGATAAACTGCAGGACGCCATCGGACTGGTGAAGGAAGAATATCTTCGGGAGACGGAGCTTTCAGCTTCGGGAACACAAAAAACATGGATCACATGGGCAGCGATCGCGGCTGGTATTGTCATTACCGGTGTCGGCGCGTTTTTCGCTGTCACAGGAATCAGAAACAATCAGGCTGCTCAGACTGCAGCTGACGAAAGCCGTGCGACGGAAAAGGCCGTTGTTGAAGAAGCAATCACTGAGGAAGAAGCAGCATTTGGGTTCACACTGAGTGATCAACAGGAGATGACTTACTTTCCGATCAGTTTCGCGGAGCGCGTGCGCTTCAACCTGGTACCCGAGGGCGCGGTCGGATTGTCAGAGGAAAACACCTATCAGATTCAGGCGCAGGATCTCGGGGAAGTGATGGGTACGGTAACAGACTGCGCGGACGCGTCGCTGATCGGCAGAACAGTGTATCACTTTGCATCTTATCCGGACAGCAGGGCAATCTGCATTCTGGAACACGACGGAGCGTATGACTTCTACTGTGCAGAATACCTCGCCATCAGCGTAAAGGAAGACGACTTATCCGATGCGGTGTTTGCTTCTTACGGATTTCCGGGGAACTGTGCTTTGATTGAGGTACAGGATAAAGGAGGCATGAAGCTGTTTACGATTACGGATGAAGCCGTTATTAAAGAAATCATAACAATGATGTCCGGCTGCGGGAATATCGGAGATCAGGAAGCCTCCGCCCGCAGAATACAGCTCTGGAAAGATACTTACGGTAATGATGACGTCTACTATGACGAAGAACAGAAGATGATCCTGTTTCGTTCGATTACACCGGAGGAATCGTCTTATACGGATGCAAACGGAGTTACCGTTACGGAATATCATTATCCGGAAGGATATCAGGACCCGTATGATCTGGCGCATCAGCTTTGGAGTGAGGGGGAACGCTATCTGGTCATGGAAGCGAAGGACGGGCTGAACCTGTATGTGGACTATTTCCCTGCACTCGGGTTATTTTACAGCCAGAACGCCTCGTTTGGACTGTCAGAGGAACAGATCGAATCGCTGAACGGAATCTTCGGGAATTGATTATATTCGCCGTTTCTTCTGGGGATTCCGACACTGTTTATTTATCCGCTTGTGTGGATGGCGAGGATCGCAGAAGAAATGAAGGACAAGGCTGTGGAGCTTGGCAGAAGAAAGCAGGAAGCGGACAATTGAATTGATCTGACCGCCCTCGGGAGATTCTCTCGGGGCGGTTATTTTGAAGCTCAGAAAAACCACCATATAGAGAAGAATTGTGTGAGTGGTGGCGGCTGTGCCTGGTAATAGGGATTTGAAGACCACCATAGGAATGAATAGGACTCAAGTGGTGGATTTCCTGATCGACGAAAAAGTTCAGAAAGCCACCGCTTGCTTTTGAATCATTCTTTTGGTGGTACGGCAAAACCACCAGAGGGAGGATAATTGCTGGAGCGGTGGTCAAAGCAAGAAATCCAGCCGCAGATTTACCACCATTTATAGAGATTCAACAGAAATGGTGGCCGGAGAATCAAAGCAGGACTGAGAATAGATGCAAGCCTGAGAATCAACGCAGGCCGCTGTTTCTAAAAAAGGATATTGACATTTGTTTCAATTCATGATACAAATAACCCTGTCGCTTAAGTTTAGTAAAAATAACTTTAAAGTTTAGAATTAAAGGCACTTTTGCCGAGACGGAAAAAGTGGCCGAAGGTGTGGGAGTAAGCATGGATGCTGAAACAGTGATTGCGGATGTGGGAAGAAAAATCAGGGATCTGAGGAAGCAGAACGGGCTGACGCAGCAGGAGCTGGCGGACCGGGCGGAGCTGACGAAGGGCTTCATTTCGCAGCTCGAACGGGGACAGGTGACGCCGTCGCTGGTGACGCTGTTTGATCTGGTGGAGTGCCTCGGGACGACGCCCTCGGATTTCTTCCGCGACAGCAGCAAGGAGAAGATCGTCTTTTCGGAAAAGGATTATTTCGAGAAGGTGGATGAAGAGGGCAATGTGACCGAGTGGGTGGTTCCTTCCGCGCAGTCCAATCAGATGGAACCGGTGCTCGTCACCATTGTGCCGCACGGGAAGCTTCCGGTGGATGAGCCGCATAACGGAGAGGAATTCGGCTATGTTCTTTCCGGAAGGATTACACTCTTCCGGGAGGATGCGAAATACGATGTCCGGGCCGGCGAGAGCTTTTATTATGAGGCAGATCGGCCGCACCGGCTGGAAAATCCCGGCAACCGGCCTGCAAAGCTGCTCTGGGTGAGTACGCCGCCGAGCTTTTGATAGTTACGGCGGATCCGAGGGGCTGAACGATATATACAGCAAAGGGTAAAATTATGGCTAACAGTGAAAACATTATCGAACTGAAACACATCTCAAGGACCTTTGAGGACGGCTTCGCGGCGGTTTCGGACTTCAATCTGGAAGTGAAGCGCGGCGAATTTGTGACCTTCCTCGGCCCCTCCGGCTGCGGCAAGACGACGACGCTCCGTATGATCGCGGGCTTCGATATGCCGACAGAGGGCGATATCCTCCTGGACGGGAAGGATATTTCCAAGCTGCCGCCGAATGAACGGCCGATCAACACGGTCTTCCAGCGCTATGCGCTCTTCCCGCACATGAATATTTACGACAATATCGCGTTCGGGCTGAAGCAGAAGAAGACGCCGAAGGAGGAAATCCGCAAAAAGGTGAAGAAGGTTCTGGAGCTTGTGGACCTTGAGGGCTTCGAGAAGCGTTCCGTTTCCACGCTTTCCGGCGGTCAGCAGCAGCGTGTCGCGATTGCGCGCGCGCTTGTCAACGAGCCGGAAATCCTGCTTCTGGACGAGCCGCTCGGTGCACTGGATCTGAAGATGCGCAAGGAAATGCAGATCGAGCTGAAGGCCATGCATGACGAGCTCGGCATTACCTTTATTTATGTGACGCACGATCAGGAAGAGGCCTTGACGATGTCCGACAAGATCGTCGTCATGTCGGAGGGCAGGATCCAGCAGATCGGGACGCCGGAGGATATCTACAACGAGCCGCAGAATGCCTTCGTGGCGGACTTTATCGGCGAGAGCAATATCTTCAACGGGATCATGACCGGGGCTCTCGAGGCGCGCTTTGCCGGCGGTCACTTCAAATGTGTCGACGACGTGGCGGAAGGCACGCAGATTACGGCGGTCGTGCGCCCGGAGGATATCGAAATCGTGAAGCCCGGCGAAGGGCAGATCCGCGGACGCGTGATTTCCGTGATTTTCAAAGGAATTCATTACGAAATCACGGTGCAGTCCGGACGTTATGAGGTGGTGATTCAGAGCACGAAGTCCGCGAAGGTCGGGGACGAAGTGGGCATGAAGGTGGAACCGGACGGCATTCACATCATGATCGCGGAGGACCACACCAATATCTTCCCGGTGGACATGAACCGCAGTCACCGCCTCGAGTTCAACGGCAAGGAGCTCTGGACGAGCCTGACGCAGATCATCAAGGGCAGCCGCCGGAATGAGAACGGCGAGCTTCTGGATGAGAACGGCGAAGTGATCGATCCGGAGAAGATCCATATTTCAGCCGCGATTGAGCCGCAGGACATTCAGATGACGGACGATATCGACGATGAAAAGGTGCTCGTGGAGGGCACGATTTCCAACCTGATCTACAAGGGCGACCATTACAGCTACGTGCTGAATACCGACCTCGGGCAGGATTTCATCGTGGATGACGAATACCTCTGGAACATGGGCGACCGGGTCGGCCTGATCCTGCCTGCCGATAAGATGCGCTTTTCGGTAAAGAAGTAAGGAGGCGGCATGAAATTTTCCAGAAAGACCCTGGGGATTCCCTACATCATTTTCCTGCTGATCTTCGTGGTGGCGCCGCTTCTTGTGCTCTTTTACTATGCCTTTACGAACGGGCAGGGGCAGTTTACCTTCCGGAATCTGACCGGCTTCTTCACGGATCCGAATACCGTCGGCACGCTGTTTTACAGTCTGGCGATCGCGCTTGTGACGACGGCGGTCTGCCTGCTCATCGCCTATCCCGTCGCCTATGTGCTCGCGACGAGCGGACTGAAGTCCAAGGGCGTGATTATCATGATTTTCGTCCTGCCGATGTGGATCAATTTCTCGCTCCGCATCACGGCGCTCAAGGAAATCCTGACGCTGATCGAAGGGAATCTCGCGTTTTACCCCTTCCTGAATTCGGTGATCGGCATGACCTACGACTTCCTGCCTTTTATGATTCTGCCGATTTACAATACGATTGTGAAGCTCGACGGATCGCTGACGGAAGCCGCCCGCGACCTCGGCGCCGATGAAAAGCGCGCGTTCCTTCATGTGACGCTGCCGCTTTCCCTGCCGGGCATTATCAGCGGCGTGTCGATGGTTTTCCTGCCAGCGATGACAAACTACGTGGTGCTTGACATGCTCTATAACAGCACCTATATCATGGGATCTCTGATCGGCTCCTACTTCTCGGCCTACAACTGGCACGGCGGATCGATGATCGCCCTGATCCTGCTCGCGATTATCTGTGTATTTACGCTGGTCACGAACGGCATGGAAGAGGAAGACGCGAGAGCGGGAGGTGCACTGTTATGACAAAAAAATTAATCCGCGGCCTGATCCCCGTCATTGCGCTGATTTTCCTGTATGCGCCGATCCTGATTCTGGCGGTGTACAGCTTTACCGACGCCACGCAGATCGGTGCGATCCGCGGCTTTACGCTGAAAAATTATGTGACCCTCTTTACGACGGAAGAGCTGAGGAACATGATCCTCGGAACGATTCTTCTCGCGCTTGCTTCCGCGCTCCTTGCGACGCTTTTCGGCACGCTCGGCGCGATCGGAGCCTTCTATTCGAGAAAACGGGTATCGTCGGCGGTTTCGACCGTGAACCAGATCCCTGTCATCAACGCGGACGTCGTGACGGGCTTCTCGCTCTGCATCCTTCTCGTTGTCGTGCTCGGCATCAGCAAGGATACCTACCTGCCGCTTCTGTTCGGCCATGTGACGCTGTCGGCGCCCTTTGTGTACCTCTCGGTCATGCCGAAGCTGAAGCAGATGGATTCCTCGCTCTACGAGGCGGCGCTGGACCTTGGCGCGACGCCGGCATCGGCGCTCTTCAGGGTGGTGATTCCGCAGATTTTCTCAGGTATGGTTTCGGGCTTCTCGCTGGCAGTCACGCTCTCTTTAGACGATTATTTTATCGCAACCTATACCAAACCGGCGACCTTTGATACGATCAGCACCTACGTGGTCAACGCAACCAAGGGCTCACAGACTGCCATCAAGACCGCTCTCTGGGCGCTGTCGACGCTGATTTTCGTGATCGTGATTCTGATCGTCCTGGGCCTGAATTTAAGAGCCCGGCGCGCGGACAGAAGCGATCTCAGAAAGGAGGCCGGAAGATGAAGAAAAACGGATCGGCACCGGCTTTCGTAAAAGCGCTGCGGCGGATTTTCGCGCTCGCTTTAGCGATGATTCTTGCCTGCCTTCTGCTCTCAAAGGAAGGATTCCTCTCGGTTCCTGCTTCCGCGGCGGAAGATGAAATTGTCCTTCGCGTCTGCAGCTGGGAAGAGTATATCGACCTCGGCGAGTGGGAAGAGGACGAGGTGATCGACCTCGAAAGCGGCGATATCATCGGCGTCAATCCGATGGTGGAGGATTTTGAAGCCTGGTTTGAAGAAGTGTACGGCAGAAAGGTCCGCGTGGAGTATTCGACCTTCGGCACCAATGAGGACCTGTACAATATGCTGACGATCGGTGACGTGTACGACCTGGTGTGCCCGTCGGAGTACATGATCATGAAGCTGATGGCGGAGGACCGCGTACAGCCGCTGTCGGAGGCGTTCTTTGACACGGACAATGAGTATAATTACTATATCAACGGCGTCTCCCCCTATATCCGCAACATCTTTGAGACGCACGACATTCACGGCGTAAGCTGGGACAAATGCGCGGCGGGCTACATGTGGGGCGTGACGGGATTTGTCTATAATCCGGAAGTGCTGACGGAAGAGGAGGCCTCGACTTTCAGGCTCATGGAGAACCGGGACTATTACCGGCAGATCACCGTGAAGGACAATGTGCGCGATACCTATTTCGAGGCCCTCGGCGCGCTGAAGGCGGAGCTTCTGACCTCGGAAGAATTCCGGCAGGATCCCGACTACGCGGTGAAGCTCCAGGAGGAGATGAACGACGTCTCTCAGGAGACGATTGACCGGGTGCAGGATTATCTGCAGGCGGTCAAGGACAACCTGTATTCCTTTGAAACCGACTCGGGAAAAGCCGACATGATCACGGGCAAGGTAGTCGCCAATTACCAGTGGTCGGGAGACGCGGTCTATACGATGGACCAGGCGGAAGAGGATGATTATTATCTGAATTTCGCGGTGCCGGAGGAGTGTACGAATATCTACTTCGACGGCTGGGTCATGCTGAAGAACGGAATCGCGGAGGATCCCGCGAAGCAGCAGGCGGCGGAGGCCTTCATCAACTTCCTGTCCCGCCCGGATAACGTCGTGCGGAATATGTACTACATCGGCTACACCTCGGTCATTTCCGGAAACGAAGACGAGCGCGTCTTTGAGTATCTGGACTGGTGCTACGGTGCGGAGGAAGACGAAGAGGAAACTGTGGAATATCCGCTCGGCTACTTCTTTGACGCGGAGGGCGATGACACGGATTACACACTGACCGTGCCCGAAGAACAGCTGCACCGGCAGCTCCTCGCGCAGTATCCGACGGGCGAAGTGATCGACCGCGCTTCGATCATGGAGTACTTTGATCAGGAAAAAAGTGAAGTGATCAACCGGATGTGGATCCGCGTGCGCTGCTTCAATATCAAGAATGTACCGGTACCGGTGTGGATCGCGCTCGGAGCCGTGATCGCGGCTGGAATCGTATGGGCGGTCATCAGGAAGCGGAACAGGGCCTGAGGATCGTATAAAAAAATAAGACCGGCGCTCCTTCGAAAAAGAGGGGGCGCCAGTTTGTGTTTTTCAGTCAAACATCGGGGTCGAAAGGTAGCGCTCGCCGCTGTCCGGCAGGAGCGGGACGATCCGTTTTCCGCGGTTTTCCGGGCGTTTTGCGAGGACGGAGGCGGCGTGGAGGGCCGCGCCGGAGGTGATGCCCGCGAGAATGCCTTCCGTGCGGGCGAGCGCTTTTCCGGCGGCGTAGGCCTCTTCGGTCGTGACCGTCAGGATTTCGTCCGTGACGGAAGCATCATAGTTTTTCGGGACAAAATTCGCGCCGATGCCCTGCAGGCCATGGGGGCCGGAAACGCCCTTCGAGAGAAGCGGCGAATCGGCGGGTTCGACCGCGACGATCCGGACGCCGGGATTTTTAGACTTGAGATACCGGCCGGTGCCGGAGAGGGTGCCGCCGGTGCCGACGCCGGCGATGAAAATGTCCACGGTTCCGTCGGTATCCGCCCAGATTTCGGGGCCGGTGGTGTCAAAATGCGCCTGCGGATTGGCGGGATTTTCAAACTGGCCGGGGATAAAGGCGCCGGGGAGCTCCTTCGCGAGTTCTTCGGCTTTTTTGATGGAGCCTGCCATGCCCTCGGCACCCGGCGTCAGTACGATCTCGGCGCCGTAGGCCGCGAGAAGGTTACGGCGCTCCACGCTCATCGTGTCCGGCATGGTGAGGATCACGCGGTAGCCGCGGGAAGAGGCGACCGCGGCAAGCCCGATGCCCGTGTTGCCGCTTGTGGGTTCAATGATGACGGAGCCGGCCGCAAGTAGTCCGCGCGCTTCGGCGTCCGCGATCATCGCGGCTGCCACGCGGTCCTTCGAGGAACCCGCGGGGTTGAAGGATTCGAGCTTCGCAAGAATTTCCGCCGGGAGATTTAAGGCTTCTTCGAAACGGTGCAGCCTCATGAGGGGCGTCCGGCCGATCAGTTCATTCAGGGATTGATAGATTTTCATGGATGATTTCATACTCCTTATTTGAAAGCTGAGAACATCATCGTATCATGCGGAAGTGTCCCTGTCAAGTGCCCGGATCCATGACGAAAAGGCGGGTTTCGTTCAGAGAACACTTGAAATACCCGGTAACATTTGGTACAATAACTGAAATATGTGGTTTATTCGATCTTCTGTCGGCTCTTTTGACGGAAGATTCTCCTGAAGGTAAAAATCCTGTAAAGCACGATTCTGAGAAAAAGGAGAATGTTATGTCCAGAAGCCATGCGAAATTCAGCAGTGTGAACGGGAAGCGCTGCATTTTAGTGGCGGATGATGAGCTCATCAACAGAGAAATGCTCTCAATGATCCTTTCGGAGGATTATGAAGTGCTTCCTGCCGCGGACGGAACCGAGGCGCTGCGGATTGTTTCCGATCTGAAGGACCGGCTGTCCCTGGTTCTTCTCGATCTTCTGATGCCGGGAATCAGCGGCCTGGAGCTGCTGGAAACCATGCAGAACGATCCGGAGATGAAGAACATCCCCGTGATTGTGGCAACCTCCGATCAGAGCGCGGAAATTGAATGTCTGAAGCTCGGCGCGAGCGACTTTATCTCGAAGCCGTACCCGCAGCCTGGCGTGATTCTCGCACGCGTGCAGCGCACGATCGAGCTGCGTGAAGACCGGCAGACGATCCGCGAAACCGAGCGGGATCCTCTGACCGGGCTCTATAACCGGGAATATTTCTACAGCTACGCGGAAAAGCTGGACCGGAAGAATCCGGACCTTTCGATGGACGCCGTTATTGTGGACGTCAATCATTTCCGCATGCTGAACGAGCGTTACGGAAGGGACTGCGGAGACCGGGTGCTGCGGAACATTGCGGACAGCCTCCGTGAAAGCGCCGCATCCTTCGGCGGGATTGTCTGCCGGAAGGAAGGGGACGCCTTCTATCTGTACGGCCCCTCCGGACAGAATTATACCAGAATGCTGGAGAATGCCTCACGGGGCGTCAGCGCCTCCGAGGAACAGGACGTCCGCGTGCGCCTTCGGATGGGCGTCTACGCCGATGCGGACAAGACGATTGATCTTGAGCGGCGCTTTGACCGCGCGAAGATGGCGGCGGACCGCGCGAAGAACAGCTTCCAGAATAATATCGGCCTCTATGACAGCGCGCTTCACGAGCGGGAGCTTTTTGAAGAGCAGCTGATCGAGGAGTTTCACGAGGCGATTGCGAACCGCCAGTTCACGGTTTATTATCAGCCGAAGTACGACGTGCGGCACGAGGAGCCGATCCTTTCCAGCGCCGAAGCGCTGGTGCGCTGGAAGCATCCGACGCTCGGCATGATCAGCCCGGGCGTGTTCATCCCCTTATTCGAGGAGAACGGCCTGATTCAGGAGCTCGACCGGTATGTCTGGGCGGAGGCGGCGCGTCAGATCCGCGAGTGGAAGGAAAAAACCGGGGAAATCCTGCCGGTTTCCGTGAATGTCTCCAGAGTCGACATGTACGACCCGAATCTGACCGAGACCATGCGGAAGATTCTGAAGGCGGAGGGACTGACGCCCGAGGTGTTCTATCCGGAGATCACGGAGTCCGCGTACACCACGAATCCGGACCAGATCGTAAGCACGGCGGCCTCGCTCAGGGCGGCCGGCTTCCAGATCGAGATGGACGACTTCGGCGCCGGTTATTCCTCGCTGAATATGCTTTCCAAGCTGCCGCTCGACGTCCTGAAGCTGGACATGCAGTTTGTCCGGAGCGCCTTCCAGGCGGCCCGGGATACGCGGATGATCGAGGTGGTCATCGATATTGCGCGGCATCTGGGCGTACCGGTGGTGGCGGAAGGCGTGGAAACCGAGGAGCAGATGCTGGCCCTGAAGGAGCTCGGCTGCGACATTATCCAGGGCTACTACTTCTCAAAGCCGGTCCCGGCAGAGGAATTCGAAGCCTTTATCCGCAGTACGATAGAGAAGCGCGAGGAACAGAAGGCCCATGGCGGCCTGAATCCGGAGGATTTCAAATCGACGGTGCCCGAGGATGAAAAGCCGGAGGAGACAAAGAGCGCGGAGCCCGAGGAAGCTTCAAAAAGCGAGGAAAACCAGGAAAAAATCCGGGAACGCGGCGTGACGATGCAGGTTCTGAATATCACCTTCGCGAGCCTCTCCTTTATCTTCACGGGCATTCTGTTCATCGTCAACATGATCGTGATCCGGGGGTATCAGGAAATGGAGCCCCAGACCGTCCAGCGCCTGCTGGAGTTCATGACGATTCTCTCGGCCGTCATGCTCGGTGTGGGCTTCGTGCTGGTATTCTTTATCCGCTATCAGATCCGGAAACCGCTTGAACTCATGGTGGAGAAGATTCAGGAAAGGAAGCCGGTGCCGGAAGGCGGCGCGCGGGAGCTTCGGTATGTCTCGAGGACCTATAACCGGTTGCTGGAGGAAATTCAGAAGCGGCATCAGGCGCTGACGTATGAGGCCTCTCACGACGCGCTGACCGGCATCTATAACCGCGCCGCGTACGACATGTTCATGGAAAGCGTGGACAAGGGACACATTGCGCTCCTGATCATCGATATGGACTATACCAAGCAGGTGAATGATACTTACGGGCATGACATGGGCGATCGGGTGCTGAAGAAGGTGGCGAACCTCCTGTGCCAGAGCTTCCGGTCGGTGGATATCATCTGCCGGATCGGTGGAGATGAATTCGCGGTGATCATGACCCGCGCGAACAGCTCCATGCGCCAGCTGGTGATCGACAAGGTGGCCCGCATCAATGAGAGACTGCAGAACCCGGACGACGGCCTGCCGAAGGTGTCCGTCAGTGTCGGCGTGGCCTTCTCCGACCGCAGGCAGTCCGGAGACGATATTTTCAAAGACGCGGACAAGGCGCTGTACCTGGTGAAGAAAGCCGGAAGATGCGGCTGCAGGATTTATGAGTAAAGCATTTACGGCGGGCCGGAAAAGCTGAAAGGAACAGGCATCAATATGATAGAAAAGGCACTCATTGCCATGAGCGGCGGCGTGGATTCCAGCGTCGCCGCAAGCCTTATGAAGGCGGCGGGATACGACTGCATCGGCGTCACGATGAAGCTCTTCGCGAATGAGGATATCGGCATTTCCAGGGAACACAGCTGCTGCAGTCTCTCGGATGTGGAGGATGCGCGCGCGGTGGCGCACCGGCTGGGGATTCCGTACTATGTCATGAATTTCTCCGGAGACTTCGAAAAGAACGTCATCGACCGCTTCATCGCGGCGTACGAGCGCGGAGAGACGCCGAACCCCTGCATCGACTGCAACCGCTATCTGAAATTTGCCTCGCTTTATGAAAAGGGCCGGAGCCTCGGCTGCGATTATGTCGTCACCGGACACTATGTGAGACGGGTTTTTGACGAAGAGACGGGGCGTTTCCTCCTGAAAAAAGGCCTGGACGCCTCAAAGGACCAGAGCTACGTGCTCTACTCCCTCTCGCAGGACCAGCTCGCGCACTCCATGTTCCCGCTCGGGGAACTCGAGAAGACCGAGGTCCGCCGGATTGCGGAGAAGGAGGGCTTTGTCAATGCCGCGAAGCACGACAGCCAGGACATCTGCTTCGTGACCGGCGATTACGGCGAGTTCATCGAAGGGCGCACGGGGAAGAAGTATCCGGCCGGAGATTTTATCGATGAAAACGGAAAGGTTCTCGGGCGTCATCAGGGCATCATCCGCTACACGATCGGGCAGCGGAAGGGCTTCGGACTGTCGTTCCCGCAGCCGATGTACGTGAAGGAAATCAATCCGGAAGAAAATACCGTCACGCTCGCGCCGAACGACGCGCTGTTCTCCCGGGAACTGACTGCCTGCGACCTCAACTGGATCTCGATCCCGGAGCTTAAAAAGGAGATGCGGGTCAGCGCCAGGATCCGCTATCATCACAGGGAGGCGGCCGCGACCGTCGCGCCCCTCGGCGATTCCCGCCTGCGCCTCGTCTTCGACGAGCCGCAGCGCGCCATCACGAAGGGCCAGTCCCTCGTCCTCTATGACGGCGACACCGTCGTCGGCGGGGGGATTATTGACGGGAACTGATCGTCTTCCTCCACGAGCCGGGTGTAAAGGCTTTGCCGCTGCGTGTATACTGCCTCATCTCCGAGCCGAGGGTAATGCCCTTCCTTCCGAGGCGGATACGGAGTCACGCCGAGGAGGGAAGGGCATCTCGCAGGCGAGTTTCGCCACCCGGCGAGTTCAGCGCGGCGAGTTCAGCGTATTTGTCAATCCTTCAAAGTGCCGGAATAACAGCGCTATTCCGGTAAAAAGCCCCTTGAAAAACAAGGGGCTTTTGTATATAATAGGCCTTTGGATTCTTGAGGGAGAAAAGGGCAGACACATGGCATATGACTGGCTATTTTTTTTGAACAGCGTACTTTTCGGCATTGGTCTTGCGATGGATGCCTTTTCTGTGTCGCTGGTGCGGGGGCTTGTGGAGCCCGGAATGCGCACCCGGCGGAAATGCCTGATCGCGGGGACCTTTGCATTGTTCCAGATCGGCATGCCGTTAATCGGCTGGGTTTTCGTACATACACTGGTGGAGAGATTCCGGAAGCTGGAGAAATTCACGCCATGGATCGCGCTCATCCTGCTCCTGTACATCGGAATACAGCTGATCGTCGAGGCGGCGGGAAAGAAGCCGGAAGCGGATGCGTCAAAGGATGAGGACGAAAGCGGGGAAGCGGGCCGCTTCGGAGTCGGCAAGCTCCTCCTGATGGGCATTGCGACCTCGATCGACGCGCTGTCCGTGGGGGTGACGATTTCAGAGCTCCCGTGGCAGATGGCGCTCGTAGAGGCGCTGATCATCGGGCTCGTGACCTTCGGAATCTGCCTCGGCGGAATCCGGCTCGGCGCGCTCTTCGGGACGAAATTCAAAAAGCAGGCCGGTCTGATCGGCGGTGTGATCCTGATCCTGATCGGCCTTGAAATATTCATCAAAGGAGTTTTTTTCTAGGGGGAAGTGGAAAAATGTGGTATTGGTATCTGCTGTTTGTGGTAGGACTGGTCTGCCTGATCAAGGGCGGCGACTGGTTCGTTGACGGCGCGACGGGGATCGCGCGGCGCTTCCACGTGCCGGAATTTATCATCGGCGCGACGGTCGTCTCGATCGGCACGACGCTGCCGGAGGTCATGGTATCCGCGACTTCCGCGGTACAGGGCATCGGCGATATGGCGTACGGCAACGCGATCGGTTCCGTGATCTGCAATACAGCGCTGATTTCCGCGCTGACGATTGCGATCCGGCCGACGAAGGTGGAACGGAAATCCTTTGTGACGCCGGTCATCTGCTTCTTTATCGCGGCAGCCTTCTATGTATTCATTTCCTATACCTTCAAGGAATTCACCCGCATCACCGGCATCATCCTGCTGTGCATGTTCGTCGCGTATATGGCTCTCGTTCTTGTGCGCGGCTTTAAGAATCCGGAGGCACCGGCAGCGGACGAGGAAGAGGGCGAAGAATCCCCGCTGTGGAAGACGATTCTGTTCCTGGTCCTCGGCGCGGCGCTGATTGCTGTCGGCGCAAAGCTTCTTGTCGATAACGGCACGAATATTGCAGAGTCTCTCGGCGTTCCGAAGACAGTCATCGCGCTGACCTTTGTGGCTCTTGGCACCTCGCTTCCGGAGCTCGTGACCGCGATTACTTCTCTGATCAAGGGGCACAGCAATCTCTCACTCGGAAACATTGTCGGCGCAAACCTGTTCAATCTGGTGCTGGTCTGCGGCGCCTCGATTACGCTGGCACCCTTCAAGCTTCCTGTGGAGAAGACCATTGCCGGCATGAACGCATCGCTGGTCGTTGACCTGCCGCTGATGCTCCTCGTGATGGTGATTCTCACGGTCCCGACCCTGATCCGCCAGAAGCTTTCCCGCGTGCAGGGAATCGCGCTTCTCGCGCTCTACGCCGGGTATCTCGTGTTCCAGTTTGCCATGTAAATAATTTGATGGGGACAGGTCCAACCGGTCAATTTGACCGGTTGGACCTGTCCCCGCTTAGTAAAAGAGGTTTTTCGATGTCTGAAAACAAATCATCCGTCCGCCCGAATCCCGGAGCCATCCTCTGTGTTTTTCTTGCTTCTGTCTGCTTCAGCACGGGCGGGCTTTTTATTAAACTGATTCCCTGGGGGCCCTTAGGCCTGAACGGCGCGAGAAACCTGATCGGCGCGGCGCTGATCGGCCTGTACCTTGCAATCACGAAGCACCGGCTGGTTTTCAGCAAACCGGTGTTCATCGGCGCGCTTTCGATGATCGGCGTGACGACGCTCTTCACCATTTCCAACAAGCTTACGACGGCGGCCAACGCGATCGTCCTGCAGTTTACGGCGCCGGTGTTCGTGATCCTTTTCATGGCCCTTCTTTTTCACCAGAAGCCGAAAAAAGAGGATATCCTGACCTGCGCGGCGGTATTCCTCGGCGTTGTGCTTTTCTTTATTGACGGACTGCGCGCCGGAAATCTCCTTGGAAACTTCACGGCCATTCTTTCGGGCATCTGCTATGCCGGCGTTTTCATGATGAATACCGGAGAGAAAGCGGATGCGATTTCTTCCTGCTTCATCGGACAGCTCGCGTCCGGCATCATCTTCACGCCGCTCGTCTTTCGGGAAACGGATTTCTCCGCACCGGTTCTCATCGCGGTGCTGCTTCTCGGGCTCGTACAGGTCGGCGGCGCCTACATTCTTTTCTCTCACGGCATCAGGCGCACGCCCCCGGTCACGGCGAGCCTCATTACCGGCCTCGAACCGATCCTGAATCCCTTGTGGGTCGCCATTTTTTATCATGAGAAAATCACCGTCCTGGCGATCGTCGGCGCGGTGATCGTCGTCGGTTCGATTATTGCCTACAATGTGTGGATGGCGAGGCGGAAATAGGGGAATATTATTTTTATTTCCCTCTGTAAAAATGAAGCGTTCTGTGTTATACTGCGGGAAAGAATCCAGCAAGGGAGACCGTTATATTTCATGGCAGGCAGAAATTTTGAACTGAACGAACAGACGCTTCCGATTATTGAAGAAATCGGCGGACATATGCCCGGCGGTTTTTTTATCTACAAAGCAGAGGCGCCGAAGGAGCTGATTTACGCGAATAAAGCGGTCTTCGGTATTTACGGATGTGCGGATGCGGAAGAATTCAAGGCCCTGACGGGATATACCTTCAGGGGAATGGTGCATCCGGAGGATTACGGAAGAATTTCCGATTCGATCCTCGAGCAGATCGGAACGAGCGAAGACGGGATGGATTACGCCGAGTACCGGATTATCCGTAAGGACGGTCAGGTCCGCTGGGTGGACGATTACGGCCACTACACGGAAACGCGGGACTACGGCGGCATCTATGTCGTTTTTATCTCGGATATCACCGAGAAGCGGGAAAAACGGGAGGAGGATACGGCGTCAAGGGACGCAGTCATCTCCACGCTCACAAATTCGTACAATACGGTCTGGCTGATCAATGATGTCGTGACAGAGGAGTGCTCGCTGTTCCATTCCGACATGGACGAATCACACTCGGAGGCGATCCGGAATGCCTTAAGCCATGCGCGCTACACGGATACCAAAACCGAGTATGTGAATACAATGGTGGCGGAAAAAGACCGTGAACGCATGCAGGAGCAGATCGGTCTGCCCTATATTCTGAAACAGTTCGAAAAGAAAAAACAGTTCTCCGTCAATTTCGTGCGGGCGCTGGCGTCCGGACCGCGCCATTACCGGATTGACTTCGGAAAAGTCTTCATGCCCGGCGGCAGGATCGGCGTGACCATGGGCTTCAGGGACGTGGATGAAGAGGTCCGGCAGGGACGCGCCATGAAAGAAGCGCTGGAAAAGGGCCGGAAAGCGGAGGAGGAGAACGAGCGGCTGCTGGCGGAGATGCAGTCGGCGGCAAGGCTCGCCGAGGTCATGGGGGCGGTCTCCTCGCTTCTGACCAATATGCCCGCCATGAGCTTCTCGAAAGATGCGAATACGCGCGTGTATCTCGCGTGCAACCAGGCCTTCGCCGAATACGCCGGGAAGAAATCGCCGGAAGAGGTGGTGGGACTGACCGATCACGAGATTTTCGATCGGGAAACCGCGGATCATTTCGTAGAGGACGATACGAAGGCGCTTTCGATGGAGACGGCCTACGTCTTCTTCGAGGACGTGCCGGATGCGACCGGGACGGATTTCCGGAACCTGCAGACCACCAAGCTGAAATTTACGGACAGCGAGGGGCGGCTCTGCCTTCTCGGGATGTGCGTCGACGTGACGGAAATGACCCGGATCAAGACCGCGGAAACCGAGGCGCGCACAAAGCAGCAGGAACTGGAGAGGAGGCTGGCGCTGCAGGAGGAGATCCTGAAGCAGGAACAGAAGCAGCGCGAGCTGAACAGCATGATCACGGCGATGGCCTCCGACTACCGGAGCGTCTATCATGTGGATATCGATGCGGATGATGCGGTGTGCTACCGCGCGGATCCGTCTGACGCCAAACAGACGCCGGAGGGTGTTCACTTCCCGTACTATGAGCGCTTTTCAGAATACGGAAGACTCTATGTGGACCCCGAATTCCTCGAAGGCTTCCTGGAGTTTATTGATCCGACAAATATCCGCGCGGTGCTCGGGCATGAGAATATCATGGCCTACCGCTATCTTGTCCACCGTAACGGTGTGGATTATTACGAGATGCTGCGGATGGCCGGCGTCAGGCATCCGGGCGACCGGGACGATCACATCGTGCACGCGGTCGGTCTCGGATTCACCGATATTGATGAAGAAATGCGCGAGACGATGGCACGGAATCATGAGCTCGCGGAGGCGCTGTCCGCCGCAGAGGACGCGAACCGGGCAAAGACGGTTTTCCTCTCCAATATGAGCCATGAAATCCGCACGCCGATGAACGCGATCATCGGACTCAACAACATTGCGATGAACGAGCCCTCGGCGAGCGAAAAAGTGAAGGAATATCTCGGAAAAATCGATACATCGGCGCATCACCTTCTCGGAATCATCAATGATATCCTCGATATGTCGCGCATCGAATCCGGCCGGATGGTCATTAAGAACGAGGAGTTCTCCTTTGCGCGTGCGCTCGAGCAGGTCAATACGATGATTAACGGCCAGTGCCGGGACAAGGGGCTGACCTACGACTGCCGGATCCAGGGTCACGTGGACGACTATTATATCGGCGACGATATGAAGCTTCGGCAGGTCATGATCAATATCCTCGGAAACGCGGTCAAGTTCACACCGGAAGGCGGTACCGTCCGCTTCATTGTGGAGGAAACTGCGCGCTTTGACGGGAAATCCACGCTCCGTTTTGTGATCAGCGATACCGGTATCGGCATGAGTGAGGAATATCTGCCGAGGCTGTTCGAACCCTTCTCGCAGGAGGATTCCTCCGCGACCTCGCGCTACGGCAGCACGGGACTTGGCATGCCGATCACGAAGAGCATCGTGGAGCTCATGAACGGCCATATCGAGGTGGAAAGCGAGCGCGGAAAGGGAACGACCTTTACCGTGACGATTACGCTCGGCGATTCCGAGCGGAAAGCCTCCGCCTGCGAGGACGGAATGCCTCAGGCGCACGAGATGTGTGTGCTGGTGATCGACGACGATCCGATTGCCTGCGAACACGCTGAAATCGTGCTCGGGCAGGTCGGCGTATCCTGTGAAAAGGCCGGCTCCGGACGTGAGGGAATCGACATGGTGAAGCTCCGTCACGCAAGAAGGGAGCCCTACAACCTGATCCTTGTCGACTGGAAAATGCCGGAGCTTGACGGCGTGGAGACGACGCGGCAGATCCGTGCGGCTGTCGGTCATGAGACGCCGATCATTATCCTGACCTCCTTCAGCTGGGAGGACATTGCAGACGAAGCGCGGGAAGCGGGCGTCGATACCTTTGTGTCAAAGCCGCTCTTCGCGGGTACCGTGATGGAGGAGTTCCGCGAGGCTTTCAAACGCAAGAATATCGCACTGGTGCAGGAAACCGCGGATCTCTCCGGGCGGCGCGTGCTGCTCGCGGAGGACGTGCCGGTGAACGCGGAAATCATGATGATGGTTCTGTCGATGCGCGAGATGGAGGTGGAGCTTGCCGAAAACGGGCAGGAAGCCGTCGAGATGTTTGACGCGCATGAGGAAGGCTACTATGACGCCATCCTGATGGATATGCGGATGCCGGTCATGGACGGACTCGAGGCGACGCGCCGCATCCGGGCCATGGAACGGGCGGATGCGAAGACGATGCCGATCATCGCGCTGACCGCAAACGCCTTCGACGAGGACGTACAGCGCAGCATGCAGGCCGGTCTGAATGCGCATCTGTCGAAACCGGTCGAGCCGGAGGCCCTGTTCAGGACGCTGGAAACCCTGATCCGGCCGTAAATAAAGAAGGAAGTGAGGAGAGGAGATGGAAAGAAAATTCAATAAAGCCGTCACCTTCAGCTATGACGACGGCGTGCTTTCGGATGAGAAACTCGCGTCGATTTTCAACCGCTACGGGATGAAATGCTCGTTCAATCTGAACAGCGGCCTTTATCCGACAGAGCCCTTTATCTATGACAATCACTTTACGGTGTACCGTCACAAGAGCGCTGTGCAGCCCTTCTATCAGGGGCACGAAATCTGCATGCACGGGACGAAGCACCTGAACCCGGTGGGGCTTTCCGACGCGGAGCTCGATATCGAGTTCCGGGACGATAAGACCGCGCTTGAGCGGGCCTTCGGGACCGAAATCATCGGCGGAGCCTATGCCTATGGCGCCTATGACGACCATGCGGTCGAGTACCTCAGAAATCTCGGAATCCGCTACTGCCGGACCGTGGAAGCGAGCCGTAGCCTGCAGGTGACGGGAGACCTTCTGAAGCTGAAGCCGACCTGCCACCACAAGGACGAAGTGCTGTTCGATCTGATTGACGAATTCCTGAAAACGGAAGCCGATACGCCGCAGATTCTCTACATCTGGGGACACGCCTACGAATTCGACGGAGACGAAAACTGGGAACGGATTGAGAAGGCCTGCAGCCTGCTCGCGGGAAAGCCGGATGTTTTGTACGGAACGAATACCGAGGTCTTCCGGTACTTCGGACTGATCTGAATAGATACGATCTGAAAATAAAAAAGAGGAGCTCCTTTTAGTCGGACCCGCGCTGCGGGGAGGCTGAAAGGAGCTCTTTTTTTGCTATCCGCAATGAGGAAAATCGACATACGAAACACGTATGGAGATTTGACGAATGCGTACAATCCCGGAATGCGGCATCAGGCCGCTTCCGGGATTAGTTCAGTATGAGGGGGAGAAGCTCTCCCGGTCTTTTCAAGATGAAGTCCGCGCCGGCGCCCGAAAGCTCCTGCCGGTCTCCGTATCCCCAGAGGACGCCGGCGGAAGCGACTCCGGCGCCTTTTGCGCCGAGGATATCGTTATCCCGGTCGCCGATCATCAGGCAGGAGGCCTTGTCGGTAACGCCAAGTCCGGAAAGGGCGTAATTGATTGCGTCGGACTTGCGGATGTTCACCGTCTCGGTAAGATCCGGTCCGGAGACGAAATCAAAATACTTTAGCACGTCAAAGGCCCGGAGCACCTCCTCCGCCATCGGCGTCGGCTTTCCGGTCGCGACGATTAAGGTCTTCCCGGCCTCCTTCAGCGCGATGAGAAGCTCCCGGATGCCCGGAATCAGCTCGGCTTCGTAAATGCCTCTTGCGAGATAATTCTCCCGGTAGTCATGAAGCGCCTGATCGAAGCGCTCGCCCGTAATGCCGAAATATTTCTCAAAGGAAGTCCGAAGCGGCGGGCCGATGAAGACGTAAAGCTCTTCCCGCGCCGGAGGCTCGATTCCCTGTTTTTCCAGGGCGTACATGACGGAATTCGTGATGCCGATCCCGGGATCGGTAATCGTGCCGTCGAGATCGAATAAGATGGTCTGGTACATCGGGTAAGATCCTTTCCGGGGTTATTTCCCCTGAGTCATTATAAACGATTTCACCGCCTGATTTCAACCCCAATATACACGAGCTCCGGCTGAAGCACCCTCCGCCCGGGGCCCGGGAATGTTTACATTTTGTTTACGAAATTATCCATGTACAAATCGGCGGGCATTCGCTATAATGTATATATAAAAATTATTCTTGAAAGGATTCAAACCATGCCAAAAATTTTTGCATCCACCTCTCCTGAAATCAGCGAACGCGAAGCGCGCAACATGGCGCGTGCACGGAAAATCGCTTCCCAGGGGATGGTGCTTCTTGAGAACAACGCTGCGCTTCCCTTCGAGGGCGTGAAAACGATCGCCGCCTTCGGTTCGGGCATCCGCCGCACGGTAAAGGGCGGCACGGGCTCCGGTGATGTGAACTCCCGCTCGGTCGTCAATGTCGAGCAGGGACTTCTCGAGGCGGGTTATACGCTGACGAGCACTTCGTGGCTCGACAAATACGATGCGATCTGTGACGCGAAGCAGGCGAAAGAACAGGCGGTCATTCAGCAGAAAATGGCCGAGGGCGGCCTCCATGCCGTCATTGAATATGTCTTCAGCAAGCCGAACCTGACGACCGAGGTGCCGGAAATCACGGCGGAGGATCTGTCAGAAAAGGCGGACGCCGCGATCTATGTCATTTCCAGAAATTCCGGCGAGGGCGCGGACCGGCATCCGGTGTCGGGCGACTACGAGCTGACCGAGGGCGAAAAGCAGAACCTTCTCGCGCTGTCGGAAGCTTATGAGAAGCTGGTCGTCATCCTGAATGTCGGCGGCGTAATGGATACGAAATTCGTCCGAGCGCTTCCGAATCTCGGGGCGCTCCTTCTGATGAGCCAGGCCGGAAACATTACGGGCCATGCGCTCGCGGACGTGCTTTCCGGAAAAGCCGACCCGAACGGACATCTGACGACGACCTGGGCGGAGAATTACACGGATTACCCTTCGGCTGAGACCTTCAGCCATATGAACGGCGATACCGACGATGAGTACTATTATGAGGGCATCTATGTCGGCTACCGGTATTTCGATACCTTCAATGTGGCGCCGGCCTATCCCTTCGGATTCGGCGGAAGCTACGCCTCCTTTGAAATCACAGGCTGTGCGGCGGAGCTTGTTCAGGACACGGTAAGCGTCAAAGCATGCGTCAAAAATACCTCCGCGAAATACTGCGGAAAGGAATCTCTGCAGGTCTATTATTCGGCGCCGAAGGGCGGCCTTGAGAAGCCCTATCAGGAGCTTGCGGGCTTCGCGAAGACGAAGGCGCTCGCGCCGGGAGAAGAGGAGTGCCTGACGGTTTCCTTCAAGATCGCCGACATGGCTTCCTACTGCGAGAAGTGCGCGTCCTGGGTTCTCGAGCCCGGCAAATACTACATCCGCGCCGGCGTAAACAGCCGTGATACGCAGGTGATTGCCGCGGTAGAGATCGCGGAGCGCAAGGTGGTGTCTGTCCTGCAGAACAAAGCGGTCTGCGATACGGAGCTCGAGCTTCTGCATCCTTCCTGCGCGCCGTACTCCTATGAAGGAGAGGAAGCCGAGAAGGCGGCGGCACTGGTTCTTGCGGCGGATCTCAGCTGCATCGAAACCGAGGTCGTGAAGTACGCCGAAGCGCCGCAGGAAATGACGACGGATAAGGACTACACGATCACGCTTCAGGATGTGATCGACGGTAAGGCGGAGCTTTCCGAGCTCGTTGCGCAGCTCTCGGTCGAAGAGATGGCGGAGCTCTGCATCGGCACGGCAAGAAGCGGCTGGGGCAATACGGCGACGATCGGCGCGGAATCGACGGCGGTTCCCGGCGCGGCCGGCGACACGACGTCGATCCTGATCGAGAGCCGAAAGGTCCCGAACATGGCGCTTGCGGACGGCCCTGCGGGCTTAAGACTTGCGAAGCATTTCGTCGCGGATGCCGATAACCATGTGATTCCGGGCCTTGGCGAAGACGGCTTCGGCGGCCTCGCGGGTCTCATGGGCGAAAAGCCTGTCCGTCCGGAAGGCGCGATTGACTATTATCAGTACTGCACCGCGATTCCGATCGCGACGGCCCTTGCCCAGACCTGGGACATGGCGGCGGTCGAGGAGGCCGGCGATATCGTCGGCGAGGAGATGGAGGAATTCCACGTCGCGCTCTGGCTCGCACCGGGCATGAACATTCACCGGAATCCGCTCTGCGGCCGGAACTTCGAGTATTATTCCGAGGATCCCTTACTTGCCGGCAAATGCGCGGCGGCCGATACGAAGGGCGTGCAGAAGCATCCGGGACGCGGCACCTGCATCAAGCATTACATGCTCAATAATAACGAAGACAACCGTCAGGGCTGCAATGCGCATGCAGCGGAGCGCGCGATCCGGGAGATCTTCGCGAAAGGCTTCGAGATTGCGGTGAAGGAATCCCAGCCGCTCTCCCTCATGACCTCCTATAACCTCATCAACGGCGAGCATGCGGCGAACAAGTACGATACCGTGACGGCGCTCCTTCGGGACGAGTGGGGCTTCCAGGGCCTTGTCATGACTGACTGGGGCACGACCGGCGATATCTTCGGCGGCGATCCGAATGACGGCCGGAAGTATCATCCCTCAGACGCGGCGGCCTGCATCAAGGCCGGAAACGACCTGACGATGCCGGGCTCGGAGCTCGACTACAACCAGATCGTGAAGAGCGTCGGCGCGAAGGAAGGCGAGGTCTTCTGTCCGATCACGAAGGCGGAGCTGCAGCTCTGTGCATACCGGATCCTCAGGGTGATCCGTGACTGCGTGAAGGCAGTCTCATAAATGTGAACCTCCCGCAGACTGCGGCGTCAAAACCGCGGCCTGCGGGTTTGTGATATACAAATGAAGAAGGGAGGAACGTGATGGATTACACAGGAGTATGGAGACCGATTTCCATGCAGACACTGGACATGGAGACCTTTGAGATGGTCTGGATGCCGGTTGAGGACGTCCTGAAGACGACGGAAGAGGCCTATAAGCCCATGCGGCTGTTTGCGAACGGATTTTTCCTCATTAACGAGGACGGCAGCATGAAGGCAATCGCGGAGATTCCGAAAGACGTGGAACCGGAGCAGCTCGAAGCGGCGAAGGAAGAAGGGCAGATCGAGGAGATCGACGGAACGCCCTTTATCAAGCTGATGGACATGCAGTGGAAGGAAGAAGACGGTGTCCTCAAGGTCAACGACGGCTCCCACACCGAAATCTTCGGGGAGGTACAGGATCCCTGGAAGGCGGCCCAGGTCGTCGGAAAGACGCTGATTGTCATGGAAAGCTATCAGATCGCGCGTATCGACGATTTCGAGTCGGAGCCGCTGAAGACGGAAAAGAAGGCGGAGGCGAAGGAAGTCTCCGAGGAAACGAAGAACGCCGCCGGCTACTACAAGGGCCTGTATACGAAATTCGTCTGCGATACCGAGAAGGACGAGTCCAAGGAGTTCCGGCTCGAGCTTCGCGAGGACGGAACCGGCATGAGCTACCGGGACGATCTGGAGATCAAGATCCCCGAGTGGAAGGTGGAGGACGGAAAGGTCACGCTCACGGAGAAATTCCTCGGGCAGATCGATTACGTCGGAACCCTCGACGGAACCCGGCTTTCCATCTTCAACGACGACCCGGAAAAGCCGCTCGCCTGCG
>CAMPAR010000018.1 GCA_946632055.1 uncultured Lachnospiraceae bacterium | reverse complement strand
CCGCCGATACAGGTGGCCGCGCCGCCGAAGGGTTCGATTTCCGTCGGATGATTGTGGGTTTCGTTCTTGAACAGGAGAAGCCAGGGCTCTTTCTTTCCGTCGGCCTCGACTTCGATCTTCACGGTGCAGGCGTTGATTTCCTCGCTCTCGTCGAGCTTCGGAAGCTTTCCCTGCTCCTTCAGATATTTCACGGCCACAGTAGCGAGGTCCATCAGGCAGATGGGCTTCGTGCGGCCGAGCTCCCTGCGTACCGCCATGTAATCGTTCCAGGCATTCTCGAGAAGCGGATCTTCAAACTTCGCGCTGTCAATAATCGTCAGGAAGGTCGTGTGGCGGCAGTGATCGGACCAGTAGGTGTCGATCATGCGGATCTCGGTAATCGTCGGATCGCGCTGCTCCTTCCGGAAATAGTTCTGGCAGAAGGCGATATCCGCCTCATCCATCGCAAGTCCGTACTTCCGGACAAAGTCCGCAAGCTCCGCTTCCGTATACTCGTTGAAGCCGGTGAGGACGGCGACCTCCGTCGGAATCTGGTACTCCGTTTTCAGCGTAGCCGGTTTTTCAAGCGAAGCCTCTCGCGCCTCCACGGGGTTGATTACATATTTCTTGATCGCGGAAAGCTCCTCCGCCGTTACCTCCCCGTACAGGGCGTACACTCTCGCCGTACGGACGAGTGGGCGCTCTCCGGTCGAAATGATCTGAATGCACTGCGCCGCGGAATCCGCACGCTGATCGAACTGACCCGGCAGATATTCCACCGCAAAGACCTCGGCGCCGGCAAAATCCGGCTCCTCATACACATCGTCCAGCTGCGGCTCCGAAAAGACCGTCGTAATGGCCTGCCGGAAGAGATCCTCCCGGATTTCCTCCGCGTCATACCGGTTCAGGATGCGAACCCTCGTGACGCTCCGGATTCCGAGGAGATTCCGGATCTCCGAAAGCAGCGCGTCCGCCTGCAGCTGCAGTCCTTCCTTTTTCTCTACAAAAACTCTGTATACCATTATGCTCCTTTCACGGCCTGAAGCGCTCTCGCGCCGATATCCGTTCTGAAGTATGCATTCTCAAAGCTGATTTTCTTCACGTCGTCGTAGGCCTTTTCGATGGCCTCCGGCAGGGAATCCGCAACCTCCGTCACGCCGAGCACCCGCCCGCCGTCCGTGAGGAGTCTGCCCTCCGATAGCTTCGCGCCGGCGATGTACACACGGTCGGAAAGCGCTTCCGGAATGTCCATTTCAAAGCCCTTCTCGTAGTGCACCGGGTATCCCTTTGACGCCATGATCACGCAGGCCGCGTGTTTGTTGCTGAAGCGGACCTCCGTATCGGCAAGCGTCCCGTTCGTAACCGCCTGCATCACCGTCAGAAGATCGGACTCGAGAAGCGGCAGCACCACCTGGGTCTCCGGATCGCCGAAGCGGCAGTTGTACTCAATGACCTTCGGCCCGTCCTTCGTGATCATCAGGCCGAAATACAGGCAGCCCTTGAAGGTCCGCCCCTCCGCTTTCATCGCGCGGATTGTCGGCAGGAAAATTTCGTCCATGCAGCGCTTCGCGACTTTCTCCGTATAGTAGGGATTCGGCGCGATCGTTCCCATGCCGCCGGTATTGAGTCCGGTGTCATGATCTCCCGCGCGCTTGTGGTCCATGGAGGAAATCATCGGAACCACCGTTTCGCCGTCCGTAAAGGAAAGCACCGAAACCTCCGGGCCCTCCAGGAACTCCTCGATCACGATCTGGTCGCCGCTCTTTCCGAACTGGTGGTCCATCATGATCGACCGGACGGCGCTTCTCGCCTCCTCCCGGTTCATGCAGATGAGGACGCCTTTTCCGAGCGCGAGCCCGTCCGCCTTCACAACCGTCGGAAGCGGGCAGCTTTCCACATAGGAAAGGGCTTCCGCCGCGTCGGTAAAGACTTCATACTTCGCGGTCGGAATTCCGTATTTCTTCATCAGGTTCTTGGAGAAGACCTTCGAGCCTTCAATGATCGCCGCGTTTTTTCGGGGGCCGAAGCAGGGAATTCCCAGCTCCTCCAGCCGGTCCACAAGGCCGAGAACCAGCGGATCATCCGGCGCGACCACCGCGTAATCAATCGCGTTCTCCTTCGCAAAAGCCGTGACTTTGTCGATATCCGTCGCCTTAATCGGGACGCAAGCCGCGTCGCGCGCGATGCCGCCGTTTCCGGGCAGCGCGAAAATCGTCTCCGCCTCGGGGTTTTTCTTCAGGCTCTTAATGATCGCGTGCTCTCTTCCGCCGCCGCCGACTACCAGTATTTTCATCCGATAAGATCCTCCATAACAATTCATTCCGAAAAATGCGAAGCACTTTTTCGGTGCGCCGGCAACATGCTGCGTCAGCAGCAATATTCCTTATGCTGCCGTGCGATCCGCCGGAGGTTGTTCCATCATTAAAATGCCAACAGGGCAATTTAATGATGGAACAACCTCATTCCCGTAAACGCCATCGCCATGCCATACTTATCCGCGCAGGCAATAACATCCTCGTCCCGGATCGAGCCGCCCGGCTCCGCGATGTACTTGACGCCAGAGCGGTGCGCGCGTTCCACATTGTCCGAGAAGGGGAAGAACGCGTCCGAGCCGAGGGAAACATTCTGCCGGGTCGAAAGCCAGGCCTTCTTCTCTTCCGCCGTCAGCGGTTCAGGCTGCTCGGTGAAGTACAGCTGCCAGATGCCGTCTTCGCAGACGTCCTCTTCGTTCTGGTTGATGTATCCGTCGATGACATTGTCGCGGGTCGTGCGGGCCACGTCCTCCTTGAAGGGAAGGTTCAGCACCTTCGGCATCTGACGGAGGAACCAGGTATCCGCCTTCGTGCCGGCCAGTCTCGTGCAGTGAATCCGGCTCTGCTGTCCCGCGCCGACGCCGATCGCCTGTCCGTCAAAGGCATAGGCGACGGAATTGGACTGGGTGTATTTCAGCGTCAGAAGTGCAATAATGAGGTCGCGCTTCGCTTCCGCAGGGATCTCCTTATTGGCCGTCACGACGTTGGAAAGAAGCTCTTCATTGATGCGGAAGTTGTTTCTGCCCTGCTCGAAGGTGATGCCGAAGACCTGCTTCTTTTCCTGCACCTCCGGCACATACGAGGGATCGATCTCGACGACGTTGTAGCTGCCGCCGCGCTTTTTCTTCAGGATTTCCAGCGCTTTCGGATCATAGCCCGGCGCGATCACACCGTCCGACACCTCGCGGCGGATCAGCTTTGCCGTCGTTACGTCACAGGGATCCGACAGGGCGATCCAGTCGCCGAAGGAGCTTAAACGGTCCGTGCCTCTCGCGCGTGCATAGGCGCAGGCGAGCGGCGAATCATCAAGGCCCTTCACGTCGTCGACGAAGCAGGCCTTCTTCAGATCATCGGAAAGCGGGATGCCTACGGCCGCCGAAGTGGGGCTGACGTGCTTGAAGGAAGTCGCCGCCGGAAGGCCGAGTTCGTTTTTGATCTCCCGTACCAGCTGGTAGGAGTTGAAGGCATCGAGGAAGTTGATATAGCCGGGGCGGCCGGAAAGCACCTTGATCGGAAGCTCCGAGCTGTTTTCCATGTAGATTTTCGCGGGTTTCTGGTTGGGATTGCAGCCGTATTTCAGTTCAAACTCTTTCATGATCCGTTCCTTTCTTTTCAAAGAATCATTCTCACTGGTATTTATTGATCAGGCGGTCGGTAAATTCGCCGCTGACCGGGTCCGTATAACGCACGTACAGGGAAATCCTGTTGTCTTCATTCAGATTTTCCCAGAGGTCTTTCGTAAAGACGTCGATATCCGCCGGAATTTCCACGCGCTCCGGCTCGCCCTGGAAGGTCGGAATCGGATTGCCGTCCGTCACATAGGTGTGGATAAAATGTCCGAGACCGGGCTTTGCGGGATAAGAGAAGGTGTAGCGCGCGCAGTCCGAGCCTTCCGCGTCGATGCTCTTCAGAATGCTGAGTTCGTAGCAGAAATCCGCTTTTCCGAGGTATTCGACCGCACTGATTCTGGGGGTGTAGTTCGGCGCGTCCGGCTCAAAGCAGCGCGATTCCAGCGCTTCCTTGAAGCTCTTATTTGCCTGAAAGCCTTCGATCACGGTATCCGTCTGGTCGCCGTTCGTGAAGACCAGCTTGTCCTCATATGAGCGAAGCGCCGCGTAGATGATGAGGCTCGGATCCTGCACCTTCGATTCGTCAAAGGGGCGGGTGAAAAGCTCGTTGTCCGCCGTCTTTTCAAAGATCCGGTTGCGGCTGTTCGCGGAGCGCCCCATGATGAAGTAGGCGGCCGCCGCCTTTCCGTCCGGGCTCGTCCCGGCCACGATGCCGCGTCCGACATAAGGATTGTCATGGATCAGCTGTCCGATGTTTTCCGCTTTGTAAATATTCATCTCGTTTTCCTCCTAAATCAGGCTTTCAGACCGGCTTTCCGGCCGTCTTCAGAATATCCGCCGACACGAGCTCCACGGCCTTCGGCAGGATGATCCACTCCGCTTCCTGCATGACGCGAAGCTGCAGCGTCTCGGGCGTATCGTCCGGCAGGATGTCCACGGCCTTCTGCAGAAGAATTCTTCCGCCGTCCGGGATTTCGTTCACAAAATGCACGGTCGCGCCGGTCACCTTCACCCCGTATTCGAGCGCCGCTTCATGCACCTTCAGCCCGTAGTAGCCTTTTCCGCAGAAACTCGGGATCAGCGAGGGATGCACGTTGATGATGCGCTCCGGATAGCGGGAAGTGAATTCCGCGCTCAGGATGCTCATGAAGCCCGCGAGCACGATGAGGTCGATGTCATGCGCCGCGAGGAGATCCATGATCCGCTGCTCGAAGGCCTCCTGCGAGCCGAGCTCTCTTTTAAGCACGACTGCCGTTTTGATGCCGGCTTCTTTCGCCCGCGTCAGCGCGTAGGCGTCGCGCACATTGCTGATGACCAGCTCGATATCGCCGTGCTCGATGATTCCGCTCTTCTCCGCGTCGATCAGTGCCTGCAGATTCGTTCCGCCGCCCGATACCAGGACGGCAATGTTCGCCTTGTTGTCCATAGGAATCCTTTCACTTTTCGTAGTCTATTTCTTCACAAATCCGCTCATCCACGAGATGGCAAGCGACCCTAAGGTATTCCCGAGGATCACGAGGAGGATGAACAGGATGGTTTTCAGATTCAGCACATCGGAGCAGGCAAAGTAAAACACATCCGCGATGGAATGCTCAAAGCCGCTCAGGATAAATACCGGAATGCAGAACAGAATCCCGACCGGCGTCTTGTGGCCGCGGAAAATGCCGACGGCAAGATACATGAGAATTCCGCAGAAGAAGCCGCGGACAAGCGTCCCGTACCAGGGCTGAAGAAGCTTTCCCTCCGCAAGCGTATTCGCCGCCTCCCGCATCGAGGGGATCGAAAGCTTCAGGACCAGTCCCGAAAGCACCGTGCCGATCACGTTTCCGAGGAGTCCGAACAGGAGGATCCGGAAGGCCTCCCTGTCATGCTTTTCCGTCATAAAGCCGATCTTGCCGGTATACAGGGAGTATCCCATGTAGCAGATCGAAAGCAGCGCCACACTGAACATCACGGCGCCGACGACTCTGTTTTCGCAGGCGAGGAAAACCGCACCGCCGATGGAGACCAGAATTCCGGACAGGATTCCGCTTACCGTTTTTTTGAGCATATTCGTTCCGCCTTAAACAAATGTAATCTTCTCTTCCTGCTTCTTCACGCAGCCGATGACATACGCGTCCTCGCCGCAGCTTCGCAGAATTTCCAGTGCCCTGTCCTTCTCGTCCGCCGGAACGATGATGCTCATGCCGACGCCCATGTTGTAGGTGTTGAACATATCGCGCTCCGAAATGTTTCCGGCCTCCTGAATCAGCCTGAAAATCGGCAGGATCCGCACGGAGTCTTTGTCGATCACGGCGCCGAGGCCGTCCGGAATGCTGCGCGGAATGTTTTCATAAAAACCGCCGCCCGTAATGTGCGAAATGCCGCGCACCTGAACTTCCTCGAGAAGCTTCAGCACGGGCTTCACATAGATCTTTGTGGGAGTGAGAAGCGTTTCTCCGAGGGAGGCGCCTCCGAGCGCTTCCACCGGCGCCTTGAGATCGCAGTGCTCCACGTCAAAGACCTTCCGAACGAGCGAGAATCCGTTCGAGTGCACGCCGGAAGAAGGCAGCGCGATGACGATGTCTCCCTCCTGCATCTTGGTATTGTCGATGACTTTGGCTTTATCCACAACGCCGGTCGAGTATCCCGCAAGGTCATACTCGTCTTCCGGATAGAAGCCCGGCATTTCGGCCGTCTCGCCGCCGATCAGCGCGGCGCCGGACTGCACGCAGCCTTCCGCCACGCCCTTCACGATATCCGCGATTTTCTCCGGCACATTTTTGCCGCAGGCAATATAGTCGAGGAAAAAGAGCGGTTTCGCGCCGCAGCAGATAATGTCGTTGACGCACATGGCCACGCAGTCGATTCCGACGGTGTCGTGACGATCCATCAGGAAGGCGATCTTCAGCTTGGTTCCGACGCCGTCCGTGCCGCTGACAAGGACCGGCTTTTCCATGCCGGCAAGATCCAGCTCAAACAGTCCGCCGAAGCCGCCGAGGTCCGAGAGCGAGCCGGGCGTCATCGTCCTTTTGATATGCTGCTTCATGAGTTCAACGCTGCGGTATCCGGCGGTAATATCCACGCCGGCCGCCGCGTAGGCTTCCGATTTCGAATTGGTATTCATACTCCGTTTATTCCTTTCCCGACCAGCAGTAGGTGCAGAGCTCGCACTCCGGCAGGCCGATCGCTTCCACCACGCCCTCCAGCGTCTGGAACTCCAGAGAGGCAAAATGCAGCTTCTCGCAGATGGTTTCCCGGAGGCGGCGTCCGCGCTCCGTCCTTCCATCTGCGTATTCATCAAGGTGCTCCAGCCCCTCTTCGCCCTCCAGCTCCCGGATCACACGGCGGGAAATCAGATCGTTGTCCGAGGTGGAACGTGAGAAGTTCAGATATTTGCAGGCGTACATGATCGGGGGGCATGCGGAGCGCATGTGCACTTCCTTCGCGCCGTTCGCGTAAAGGAAATCGACGGTTTCCTTCAGCTGCGTTCCCCGGACGATCGAGTCGTCCACAAAGAGAAGCTTCTGGCCCTGAATGAGGTCATGCACCGGAATCTGCTTCATATGCGCAACGCGGTTTCGCTCCGACTGGTTCACCGGCATGAAGGAGCGGGACCAGGTCGGCGTGTATTTGATAAAGGCGCGTGCAAAGGGAATCCGGGATTCGTTCGCGTAGCCGATCGCGTGCGGCGTGCCGGAATCCGGGACGCCTCCCACATAATCGATGCCGTCCGCGCTGTGATTCCTGCGGTCGTTTTTCGCCATGATTTCACCGTTTCTGTAGCGCATGACTTCGACGTTTTTCCCTTCATAGGTCGAGGTCGGATATCCGTAGTACGACCAGAGGAAGGAACAGATGCGTTTCTTCGGAAGCGCCTCCTTCAGGACGACCACCTCGTCCGGGTGGATTTCCACAATCTCTCCGGGCCCGAGCTCCATTTTCTGAACGAGCCCGAGCTTCTGCAGGGCGAAGGATTCGAAGGAAACGCCGAAGCCGTCCTCGTTTTTCCCGATGAGCACCGGAAGCCGTCCGTCCCGGTCGCGCGCGGCGATCAGCGTCCCGTCCTCCTTCAGGATCAGGATCGAAGCCGTGCCGTCAATCTTTGTCTGCGCGTGACGGATTCCGTCCGCGAAATTGTCCTTTTCCGCAATGAGCGCGGCGGTCAAAAGAACGGAGTTGATCGCGCCGCCGGTCATCGCGTCAAAGCTCGCTCCGTGCTGAAGGAGGTCTGAAATCAGCTCCTTCGCGTTGTTGATCACGCCGATCATGCAGATCGCGTAGGTGCCGAGCTTCGAGGTCATGAGAAGCGGCTGCGGGTCAAAGTCGCTGATGCAGCCGATCGCGGCGTTTCCGGAAAGTTCCTCGAAAATCCGCTCGAATTTGGTCCGGAACGGAGAGTTCTCGATGCTGTGAATCTTGCGCTGCATGCCGGTGCTGCGGTTCGTTGATGCCATGCCGCCGCGCCGCGTGCCGAGATGAGAATGATAGTCCGTTCCGTAGAATACTTCCGGTATACAGTCCCTTCTGGAAGTCATGCCGAAAAATCCGCCCATAAATTGATGCTCCTTGTCAGGTAATGGTAGTCTGTCGTTTTATGCCGCTTCAGGCGGCTTTTAAGGCGCCCCTCAGTCCAGACGCTCCAGGATTCCCCGATCCTTCTCAAGAACGGCTGCAGCGTCCTTTTCACGCTTTTCCTGAAGCTTTGCCGCGAGCGCCTCGTCCGAAACCGCGAGGATTTCAACCGCTAATAAAGCGGCATTGGCGCCTCCGTCCACAGCAACCGTCGCAACCGGGATTCCCGATGGCATCATGACAGTCGCAAGGAGTGCGTCCATGCCGCTTAATTTACTTCCCGAACACGGGATTCCGATCACCGGAAGGGTGGTATTCGCCGCAATCGCGCCCGCAAGATGTGCTGCCATCCCTGCCGCCGCGATCAGTACACTGATTCCGTTTTCTCTCGCGTGAAGTGCAAAATCCCTTGCCTCCACCGGAGTTCTGTGTGCCGAAAAAACGTGCACTTCGAAAGGCACATCAAAAGATTTCAGCACATCGACTGCTTTCCGGATAACGGGAAGATCCGAATCCGATCCCATGACAATTCCGACTTTATTCATTCAATTCCTCCGTGGTATAAAGGTGCCGATGCAAGTATACAACATCTATATCACTGCTCCTCTTTCCGATACAAGATCATGAAAGATACAAGCCTACTATACCATCTTGGAAGGCCCATGGTCAAGGAACTTTTGCAAGTTCTCTTTTGTGACGCTGAAAGCTTTGAAAAGCCTGATAAGCATTGTGCAAAAGTGACTATTCACTTTCCCCCGAAAGGAAAAAAAGAAGCCCGGTACCGGGCGATCCCGGATACCGGACTTCTGAATATCTTCAGTCTTTCGCGAATAATTCTTATTCCGCGTCCTTGACTTCCTCGGCGACAGCTTCAGCCACTTCCTGCGCTTCGGCAACCTGCTCTTCTACAGCGGCAGCTGCCTCTTCAGCGGGAGCTTCGACAGCTTCTTCCGCGGGAGCAGCAGCCTCTTCAGCCTTCGCAGCTTCAGCGGCAGCCTTCTCTTCGGCGCGCTTTGCATCAGCGTCCATCTTGCGGATGTATGCCTCGATGTCGACGTCGGTCTCATCGACGTTCTCATCCTCGCGGTTTCTTCTGCCGCGGGTGTTCGGACGTCTCTCCGGCTTCGGAAGAAGGGCCTTCATGGACAGGCTGATCTTCTTGTTGTCAAGGTCAAGATCAACGATCTTCGCGGTGATTTCTTCGCCCTGAGTCAGGACATCCGAAGGCTTCTCCACGCGTTCTCTTCTGATCTGGGAAACATGCAGCAGGCCGTCAACGCCCTTTGCAAGCTCTACAAATGCGCCGAAATCGGTCAGGCGGGCAACCTTGCCGGTGACGACATTGCCGACCGCGAACTTGGTCTCCGCGTCAGCCCAGGGGTTTTCATCGGGGAACTTCCGGGAAAGGGCGATCTTGGTTCCGTCGATGGCCTTGATGAAAGCGGTGACATGATCTCCGGTATGGAAGACCTTCTTCGGGCTTTCAATCCGGCCCCAGCTCATTTCGGAGATATGCAGCAGTCCGTCCGCTCCGCCGAGGTCGATGAATGCGCCGAAATCGGTAATGTTCTTCACGGTGCCTTCCACGACATCGCCGACGGAAATCTTGGAAAGAAGCGCCTCAAGAGCGGCCTTCTTCTGCGCGGTCACCAGCTGCTTGCGGTCGCCGATGACGCGGTGCTTCCTCGGATTGTACTCCGTCAGCATGAATTCGATTTCCTGACCTTCGTACTTCGAAAGATCTCTTTCAAAAGTATCGGAAACAAGGCTCGCGGGAATGAAGACCTTGACTTCGTCCACGGTGCAGGAAAGTCCGCCCTTGACGACTTCGTCCACGACTGCCTTGATCGGCTCCTGGGCGTTAAAAGCATCCTCGAGGACCTTGCTGGTCTTCTCGGTGCGCACACGGCGTGCGGAAAGCTGTACCAGACCGTCGCCGTCGTTGACTTTCAGAACCTTCACGTCCAGCTCGTCGCCCACATGGACAAGCTCGGAAAGATCTGCCTGGGGATCATTTGTAAATTCATTCTTCGCAACAACGCCGTCATGCTTGTAGCCGATGTTCAGCTCGATCTCGTTCTCTTTGACAGCGATCACGGTGCCTTTGACAACCTCCCCCGTTCTAATGGTCTTAAAAGACTCATTGAGTAATTGTTCAAAACTTTCTGACATTAGTTTGAACCTCCTTGATAATAGTTTTTGGGGTTGATGCCCCGGCTGTAATCCCCACAATGCTTACGCCGCACCACCATTGATTGTTTAAGTCTGCTGCAGTTTGAATGAAGTAGGTTCGATTACAATTATTCCTGCAGATCTCATACAGCTTCTGTGAGTTCGAGGATTCCTTTCCGCCGATGACGATCATCGCGTCCGCCCTTGACGCAAGATCCGCGGCTTCCTCCTGTCTTTCACGGGTCGCATTGCATACGGTATCTGCAATAGTAGCATTGTAACCTAAAATATTTATTTTTTCAACTATTTTTTTATAATTTTTATGGTTAAAGGTCGTCTGAGCGACAAGACAGATCCGTTCTCCCGGCAAAATGCTTAAGTTTTCGAGATCTTCGGGGTTTGAAACTACGGCGCTTCGTTCTCCCGCGTAGCTCCGGATCCCAATGACTTCGGGGTGATCCGGGTTTCCGGCGATCAGAACGAAACGCCCTTCTTCTGCACTTTTCTCAACGATGCGGTGGATTTTTTTGACAAAGGGGCAGGTCGCGTCAATCAGGCGGAAGCCTTTCATTCTGAGACGCGCCTCCAGATCCTTCGGAATTCCGTGCGCCCGCACGAGAATCGTGCTTTCCTTCGGAATCGAGTCGGTTTCCTCCTCGCTCCCGATCACGTGCACGCCCCTCTCTTCGAGATTCCGGATCACCGATTCGTTATGGACGATCGGTCCGTAGGTATAGACCGCTCCCCGGCTTTCTTCCGTCTCCATGGCCTTTGCCGCGTCAAGCGCCGCACTCACCGCGCGCTCCACGCCGAAGCAGAAGCCGGCGGTTTTCGCAAGCAGGACTTCCATTTTGCTCTCCCGGATTACTGTTCGCAGGCCAGGCGTTTGATCCGCCGCTCGAAGATCAGCACGAGCAGTGCCTTCACCGCCTGATCGATATTCATGTCGGAGGTGTCGAGAAGAACCGCCTCGGGCGCTTTTTTAAGCGGCGCGATTTCCCGGTGCATATCCCGCTCGTCGCGCTCTTCGATTTCCTTTTCGATTTCCGAAAGGTCCGCCTCTTCGCCCTTTTCCACAAGCTCCGTATAGCGGCGCTTTGCGCGGACGGACACAGCCGCCGTCAGATAGACTTTCAGATCCGCGTCCGGCAGGATATTCGTGCCGATATCCCGGCCGTCCATAATGACGTCCGAAGACGCCGCAAGCTCCCGCTGCAGATGGAGAAGCTTTTCCCGGACGGCGCCGTACGCGCTCGTGACGGAAGCCGCTTCGCCGACCTCCTGCGTGCGGATCCTGCCGGACACATCGTTTCCGTTCAGCAGAACCTTCTGCACGCCCTCTTCATAGACGATGCTGACGCTGATTTCCGGAAGAAGCTTTTTCACGGCCTCCTCGTCCCGGATATCCGCCCCCTTCTCAAGAAGATACAGGCCGATCGCGCGGTACATGGCGCCGGTATCCACATAGACGAGCTCCGCCGCCTTCGCCGCCGCCTTCGCGACCGTACTCTTCCCGGCGCCGGCCGGTCCGTCCACTGCCACATTAAAACCCATTTTCATTACCCCTTTCAGTCTAAACTGCCCGAAGCCGCCCGTCCCGCGAGGACGCCCGTCGACCAGGCAATCTGCAGATTATAGCCGCCGGTGCAGGCATCAAGATCCAGCACCTCTCCGGCGAAATAAAGATTCTTCACCAGGTTGCTCTCCATCGTGCCCGGATCAACTTCCCGGACCGATACGCCGCCCCTGGTCACCACAGCTTCACTGTAGCCGCGCGTTCCCGTAATATGCAGAGGAAAGGCCTTGAGAAGCCGTACAAAGCCCTGCCGCTCCTCTTTCGTGATGTCGTGCACCTTCTTTTCCGGGTCAATTCCGGAAAGTGCCACGGCCGTTCCGGTCATTTTCTTTGGGAGAAGCCCGCCAAGCGAGTTCCGGAAGCTCCGATTCATTTCCCCGGAGAAATCCCGGAGAATGCGCGCGTCAAGCTCGCTTTCGGAAAGTGCCGGCTTGAGGTCGATTTCCGCGTTCAGGGCGCCTTCTTCCGCCAGCTCCTTCGAAAGCCGCGCCGACGCCGTAAGGACAAGCGGTCCGCTGATTCCGCTCTTCGTAAAGAGCATTTCGCCGAAATCGCTGTAGTCCTTTCCTTTCTTCTTCCGGATCGTCAGCCGGACGTTCCGAAGGCTCAGGCCTTCAAGTTCGGGGATAAAGGCGTCGCTGCACTCAAAGGGTACGAGGGAGGGAAGGCAGTCCGTCACCCGGTGTCCGCACTCCGAAGCAAAGCGGTATCCGTCGCCCGTCGAGCCGGTCACAGGATAGGACAGGCCGCCGGTGCAGACAATGACGGCGTCCGAAAGAATCGCTTCGCCGCCTGAAAGCCGCACGCCCCTCACCGCTCCGTCTTCGACGATGAGATCGCTGACCTCGCTCCCAAGCTGCACCCGGACGCCCCGCTTTTCGAGGATCCGGTTCCAGGCCTTAATCACATCGGAGGAATGATCCGAGACCGGAAAGACGCGGTTTCCGCGCTCCACCTTGACGGGACAGCCGTTTTCCTCCATGAGTGCCATCACATCCCGGTTTGTGAAGCCGTAGAGCGCGCTGTACATGAAGCGGGGGTTTGAGACGATATTCGCGATGATCTCCTCCGGGTCCGCCGCATTCGTCAGATTGCAGCGCCCCTTTCCCGTAATATACAGCTTCTTCCCGGTCTTCTCATTCTTCTCGAGAAGAAGCACCTCGGTGGAAGCGGTTTTCGCAAAAGCGGCAGCGGCCATCCCGGATGCGCCGCCGCCGACTACAAGTATCTTTTTCATGATTCGTGTGAATCTGCGGAGCCCGGCGCGCCGGATCCCACATGAATATGCGTGTACAGATGATCAGAGCAGTATTCGTAAGCGCCCTGGCACTTCGAGCAGTAGCGGAAATCAAGCTCCGGATTCGAGCGGTCTGTCCGTCCGCAGAGCGCGCATTTATGACGGTAGTCCCTGCCGAAGCCGGAAGCGCCCTGTCTCGCGCTGTTCTTCGCGTAGGAATTCATCCGCACCACCTTGCTCCTCCCGCTCGTTTTCTTCCCCGGCCGGTAGCCGGAAAGAAGCAGGAAGAGGATCAGCGTGACGATCGCCGCCGCGATCATGAAAACCAGGATCCAGGCATATTCGGCGTAGCCGCGCGAGAAGGCCGAAACCACGTCGAGCGCGTACATGGCCAGCGTAATGAAGACCATCCATTTTCCGCGGATCGGGATGATGAACATGAACAGGAAGCGCGCGTCCGGATAGATCATCGCGAAGATCACGAACAGCATCGCGTAGAGATAATAGGGGTTCAGCGAAGTCACGAAGAAAATCGCGCCGAGCCCGTCAAAGACGAAATAATACAGGAAGCCGAACAGGACTTCAATCACAATGCCGCTGATCAGGAAGAAATTGACCCGCCATCTGCCGATGACCTGCTCCAGCGCATTCGAGATCGAGAAATAGACAAAGCAGGTGATCAGCGCTAGGAAAATCTGGTCGCTCGACGGCACCATGATGAAGGTGATCAGGCGCCAGACCTGGCCCTGCAGGATGAGCTGCGGGGAAAAGACCAGATAGTTCATCAGATCGCCCGGCAGGCGCTGCAGCACAAACCCGATCGCGTAGGCGATGATGAAATACAGCATCAGACGCGGGTAACGCAGGAAGGTCATTTTCTGTTCGAGTCTGTCAAGAACACTCATCAAAGAAAGCTCCTTTATCAGTCAAAAATCACTCTGCGGATGCCAAGCGGCGCTTCCACATAGTCATAATCATCCACGACAATTCCGCGCTCCACGCTGGCCGCGTGAATCATCTTGCCGTTGCCGCAGTAAATACCGACGTGTCCGACGCCCTCGGTCCAGGACTCGTTTTCGTCATGATAGCCGCGGAAAAACAGGAGATCCCCCGGCAGGATGTCGTCCATGGACGCGACCTCCTCGCCCCACTCCGACTGCTCCACGGAAAGCCGCGGCATCGAGATGCCGAATTTCGCGTAGACGAGCCAGACATAGGCCGAGCAGTCCACGCCTTCGCCGAGCGTTTCGCCGCCCCAGACATAAGGCGTTCCGAACCAGTGGAAGGCTTCCCCGAGAATGTCCAGTCTCAGGTCCGATACCGTGGTTCCCGGGTCTTCGAAGAAAAAGCTTTCGTCAAGCGCGTAGATGATGTTGTCTTCCCGGTAGCGCACATATCCGGTCCGGTCCTTGTTGTTGACCTTGTACCAGTCGCCGATCCGGTCGAGAATCGTCAGCTTCCAGTCCTTCTTCGCCAGGAAAAGCGGCTCGGCGTCATCCCTCGGCGCGCTTAAAACCGGCTGATCGTCTTCCAGCACCTCATACAGCGAATGCGCGACTTCGAGCGCTCTCGCTTCCGCTTCCTCGCCTCTTAAGATCAACTTCTTCTCGATAAATCCGGTAAAGCCCTGATACTCGATTTCATAGAAATCTCCGACCTCATTCAGGACGTTGACGCCGCTGTAGCAGCGGCTTTTCCCGATGATTCTGCCGTTCAGATCCGCCGTATCGTAAATATCCGCAAAAGGCGCGGCGACATACACGAGGCCGAAATTTTCAAACGGCCGGATGGCGCCGTAACGCGGATCCTGTTCGTAGGAACTCAGCGTCGTCTCCGGCTCCGTGGAAGTCTCGGGAGGAGTGGTTTCCGTCTCCGGCGGCGCCGTCATTTCCGTCTGTACGGGCGCGGTGGTGCTCTCTTCCTGTGCAGCGAGCGTCCGTTCGCTTCCCTTGCCGGAAATGCGCGCGTAGACGTTCACTCCGAGCAGGATCAGATTCACCGCGGCGAGGCTCAGCACGGCGATGGCCACCACGCGGCGGACCTTCACCTTCTGCTGGCGGCGCTTCATCCGTTCTGCCTGCAGCTCTTTCAGTCTGTTCATAATGATCCCCTGTCGCAGATTTTCCTGGATATCTTATAGGAGCCGGCAGCTCCGATGACGATGACAAGTCCGTACTCCCTCTCCCGAAGCCTCCGAAGCACTTCCTCCGCGATTTGATCCGCATCGTCTTCCTGCCAGATTTTCGGAGAGGCGGCTTCCCATTCTTCCTTCGAGATCGGGACGGCGTTTTTATGAATTTCCCTTCCGATATGCGTCTTCGCGACGATCACCTCGTCGGCAATCGTGAGCGCGTCCACATAGTCAGAGAACATCAGTCTCAGCCGCGAAATCTGGTGCGGCTCAAAGACGGCGAGAATCCGCTTCTTCGGATAGTATTCCCGGCACATCGAAAGGACAGAGCGGATTTCCGTCGGATGATGCGCGTAGTCGTCATACACCGGGACGCCGAGCGCTTCTCCGATGCAGTCGAATCGCCGTCCGACGCCCTGGAAGCTCCCAAGCGTCCTTCGCACCGAATCCGGGCTCACGCCATGCACGCCCGCGATCAGCGCGGCAGAAACCGCGTTTTGGATATTGTATTCGCCGGAAAGGAGCATCGAATAGGATTCGCACTTTCCGTCCATCGTGACGGTGAATACGGTATTTCCGGGTTCCTTCTTTCCGGGCTTCCACACGGCCGTCCTGTAAGGCAGCGTGCAGAAGGAGTAATCCGCGTCCGCGTTTCTCGTAAAGAAGATCACGGAAGCGCCCGAAAGGGCGGGCGCCGACATGGAGCGCCGCAGCACTTCCACCGCACCTTCGCTGTCGCCGTTCAGGATAATGGTCTTCAGCTTCCCGCCTTCCGTGAGGAACACGCGGAAGCTTTCCAGCACCTCTTCGAAGGAGTTGTAGCACTCCGGATGGTCCATCTCCACATTTGTAAGAAGCGCGATTTCCGGCCGGTAATTGTGGAAATTCCGGTTGAATTCATCCGCTTCGCAGACAAAGAGATCGGAAGTGCCCGCTCTTCCGCCCGAGCCCCAGGCGCGGTACACCGAGCCGCCGACGCAGCTCGGGGAAAGCCCGGCGTCAATCAGGATTTCGGAGGTCAGGAAGGTCGTCGTGGTTTTTCCATGCGTGCCCGCGATGGCCGTCAGGCGCTTCCCCTCCTGCAGATATTTTCCCATAAATTCCTGCCAGGTCATGAGGATTCCCCGGGCTTTCGCCTCCAGAAGCTCCGCATTGTCCGGCGCGATATCAAATAAAGCGGGAGAAACGGCCACCACGTCCACGTCGCCCTGAAGGTGCTTCGGATCATGCCCGGTTTCAATCGGAATCCCGCGTTTTTTCAGTTCTTCCGCATAATAGGAACTTGTCTCGGCGTCGCAGCCGGACACCTGGAATCCGAGGTCATGGGCCACCATCGCGATGGAGGCGCAGCCGCTGCCGCAGATCCCCATAAAATGTACATGCAGTCTGTTATCTGTCATATCAGTACCTGTGATTGATCTAAAGATTAAAGCGCTTGCTCCGCGCCGAATAAATATTATAACACAATCTCTGCTCTCTTGCCACAAAAAAACGACAAAAAGAGAGACTCTCCGGTAAAAACCGCGCTCAGCCGGTCATGCTGAGGATCAGAAGCTCCACCGACATGTTTTCCTGCAGATCGCCGGACTTCACGGCTTCCTCCAGTTCGAGTGCCTCCCGAATATAGCGCTGCAAATCGGACAGGCGGAATTGCCGCGCCTGATCCATCAGTTTTCCGGCGATAAAGGGCCTCAGCTTCATCGTGTCCGCGATCGCGTTCCGGTTCAGCCCCTCGCGCTGCAGCTCCAGCACTTCAAGCATCTGGTTCAGCTGCCTGAGAATCAGGTAGAGAATCCGCATCGGCGGCTCCCGAAGCGACAGCAGCTCATAATAGAGGTCGAGCGACTCCACCCTTTTCCCGGCCGTCACCTTTTCAATCAGGATGAAGATCCGGTTCGTCAGGCTCCTCGTCACCACCGTATCGACGTCCTCCGGCTCGATCGTGCCCTTTTCGGCGCAGTAGCCGCACAGCTTCTGCAGCTCGTTGTCGATACTCTGCATATCGGGTTCGCAGATCTCGAGAAAGCGCCGGAAGGCCTCCTTCGCCACGGAAAGATGCTGCTGACCGATTCTCCTTAAGATCCAGTCCTCGAGCATCCGTTCGTCCGGGCGGTTCAGTTCGGCCGCGTAGCCCTTCCGGATCACCGCCTTGTAAAGCCGGTTTCTCTTATCCACTTCCTTCTCGGAAAAGATCACGCAGGCGGTATCGGGAAGGCTCTCGATCCACGCGTCGTACCCCTCCGCGGAGTGCTTGAAGAGCCCGGTATCCTCGAGAAGCAGGACTCTTCTTTCGGCGAAGAAAGGCAGGGTATCCGTAAAATCTCTTAAGGGCGCGAGCTCCGGATCCTTCCCGCTCTTTACCATGGAGTTCATTCCGTCCCCGCCGGAAGCCGCGAGAAAGAGGCGGTTTTTGTACTGGGTACAGAGGTAGTCTTCGTCTCCGTACAGCAGATAAACCGCCGCAAAGCTGTGATTTTTGATGTCCTGATTCAGCCTTTTCATCGTGAGAATGATTTTACCATAAGCTTTTCCGTTTTTCAACCGTAAAGGAGCGGATTTCCGGTACTTCTCCCGGAATCACGCGAAGAGAGACCGCCCCCTCTTCTGCCGTGATATGAATCTCCATGTTCCGTGCCCGGCTTCTCTCCAGCATCCCCTTTCCCGGATGTCCGTAGCTGTTATTCCGTCCGCAGCTGATCCAGACGGTCCGTGCCTGAAGGTCTGTAAGTAAGGCCTCCGAGGAGGAATATTCCGAGCCGTGATGCGCGGCCTTCAGGAAATCGACAGGTCCAACGGGTATGAGCGATTCTTCCGTCTCCGCGGAAATATCACCGGTAAAGAGCGCCCGGTATCCGCCCGCCGAAAGGAGCAGCACGACGGAGGCGTCGTTTCCGGAAGCCCGGGAGTCCGGGAGCGGCGCCAGGCAGTCGAACTGCAGAAAGCCTTCCTCAAAACGCATGCCCCGGTGAACATACAGAATGGGCGGAATGTCGGAATGCGACGACAGCAGCTCTTCGTACTCCTCCTTCTTTCCGGCGTTTCCGAGAATCAGGCGCACCGTATGAATCCGTTCGGCGTCAAGAAGCGCCGGGATTCCGTTCACATGGTCAAGATCTCCGTGCGTCAGAACGACGCTGTCCAGCCGGTCTATGCCATAGTATTTCAGCGCCGGAATCAGGACCTCCGACCCGACCTCCTCCCGCGAGGAGCTCCCGCAGTCGATCAGCACATTTTCCTCCCGGGATGAGATGAGGAAGCAATCGCCCTGCCCCACGTCCAGCATCAGGATCCGGAGTTCTCCCTCCTTCAGCTTCGGGGCATGGAGAAAGCTGATCTCCAGAAGAAATATCAGGAAGTAGCCGGCGATAAGAAGAACGGCGCCGTGTTTTCCCGGCCTCAGCTCCTTCTCTTCCTCCCGGAAGCGGTTCACGAGGATCAGGACGGCGGAGACCGCGGACGGAAGAAGGAGAAGCACGCAGCAGGCGATTACGGCCGCCGCGGGAGGCTTTCCGCAGGAAATAAAGGAACCCGGGAGGCTTCGCAGTCCCTCCTGCACCAGGCGGTAAAACCGCAGCACATAATGTCCGGTGCCGAAGAGCCCCAGGCCTGCCTTCTGCATCGCTTCGGAAAGGAATTCCGCGGAAACCGAGCCGGAAAAGCCATAGAGAAAGGCAGCGGGAAAGCCCGTCGAAAGAACGAGCCCCGCGAGCGGCATCAGGATCAGACTGATAAGGGGCGCGTACAGGGAGGCCGTATAGTCGGTGCAGATCTGGACCGGCGTGAGGAAGGCCTGAAGTACCGAAAGACGCAGGAGGAAGCCCATCCTTCCGGACAGCGGCCGGAAGAATTCCCGGTGCAGGGGGACAGCGATATAGAATGCCGCAAGGACCGCGAAAAGATACAGAAACGAAGACTGGAAAAGCAGGCGAGGCCGCGCGATAAGAAGAAGGGCAAGCGCGAGGGAAGCCCCGGACAGAAGATCCGCCTTTCTTTTACATACCGGCGCAAAAAGCCGGTAGCCGCAGACAAGGAGCGCCCGGATAAAAGAGACCCGGAAGCCGCCGAGCGCCGTGTAGAAAAGGCAGGGGAACAGGATCAGAAATGCCCGAAGAAGCGGACGATGCATCAGCTTTTTCAGAAGCCGCTCGAGGACGCCCGCGAAGAGCGTCAGATGGAAGCCGGACTGCAGAAGCACCCGGAGCATCAGGACGTCCTGAAAATCCGCCGAAAGGGTCTCGAATTCGTCGTCCCGGATCCCGAGAAGGAAGGCCGCAAGAAACGACGCGTCCTCCTTAGAGAGCGCCTCCGTCATGCCCGCATACAGGGTTTTTCGGAGGCGGTACACCGCGTCCGCGAGAGGAAATACGGGCGGTTCAAGCAGCTCATAGGAGGCCTCCCGCATCACGAGAAAACAGTTCTCGGAATCATAAAAGCCTCGAAGGTCAAACTCCCCGGGATTCGTCGCCGTGCGGGCGAGGAAGATCCTCCCCCGGATCCGAAGCCGGCTCCCGATCGGCGGCTCCGAAGAAGCCGTATCCTCCGTAAAGACCCGCACGAGGCCGAGGTCCTTCTTCGCGGTACGCACAAGAAAGGTCCTCCCGTCCTGCCGCTCGCGGATCTCCACGAGGACGCCTTCCGCCTCCGAAAGGATCTCCTCTCTCCCGCTGTTTTCCAGGAAAAGACGAAGATCGGGAGGCGAAAGCCACAGATCATACAGCCGGCTTTCCTTCCTCCCGCTCAAACACAATATCAGAATCACCAGAACCGCCAGCACCATACAGCACGGGCGTCTCAATGAATTTACTCCTCCTCTTTCGTTGTTTCCTCTACGTTCATAATCAGGTCCAGATTCTGCTTCAGGCTTTCCTTCAGATCGATCCGGTCCATAAAGATCAGGTTTGAGCTGCCGTTAATCGAAATCTGCACGCTGCTGATCCCCGGAATCTCCGTCAGGGAATCCACGATCGAATAGATGCAGACATCCGGCGATACGCCGGTTGCTTCCGAAAGCATCGTATCCGACAGATTCACATAACAGACGCCGGAAACCGTACTGACCGACAGGCAGCGCACGCTGACCGGAAGCGTCCGGAAGGCGCCGTCATCCTCCGCGTCAGGTCCCGCGATCAGGGAACTCATGAGCTGGGACTCCAGGGAGCTCGCGTTGCTGTAAGTCATGATTCTCTTTCTCGGGACAAGCTTCGTGCCGGTCTCGTCGGAAAAGTACAGGGTCACTTCCGTACGCGTATAGGCGCTCAGGCCGTTCCCGATGATATCCACAAAATCCGTGCCGCGCTGCGGTCCGACGACCAGGGTGTCGCCGATCACGAGCGGCTGCCCCTCCACGCGGATTTCCACCGTGGAAATATCCGGAAGCTGCGTAAAGGTCCTGACAAGCGCCGCGCGGAAAATCAGCTCCTCGCTTTTCTCAAGCTTCGTATATTCCGAGCTGAAGTTCAGGATCAGATTGCCCTCTTCCACCCGATAATCCCGAAGCTCCGCACTCTTCGGAACCGCGCTGGAATAGCTGGCCTCGTCGCCGCCGCCCGCCATATGGGAGTAGATCGACCAGACCATGTTGTCCTTGTCAATATCGCTGTTCAGCACCGCTTCCACCGGAAAAAGCTCCGTTTTCCCAAGCTCCCGGTAGTACACATAGAATTTGTCTTCGGATTCCGGCGCGGGGCTGTTCGCGCGGCAGCCGGAAAGCAGGAAAACCAGGGCAAGAGAAAGCAGCGCGAAAAATGTACAGCTCTTTTCCATCATCCTCTTCCTCCCGTATCCCTCACATGCTTCAGCGGAATCCGGACGGTAAAGGTCGTCCCCTGATCCACCTCGCTTTCGGCCTTGATGACGCCGTAGTGCTGCAGAATAATCGCGCGCGCGATGGAAAGCCCGAGGCCGGTGCCGCCGGTCTCCCGGGATCTTGCCTTATCCACCCGGTAGAAGCGCTCAAAGACGTGCTCCAGCGCGTCGTCCGGGATGCCGATGCCGTTGTCCGCCACCTTCAGATAGAAGTACTCATGGTCGGCGTCGATGCTGACCTTGACAAAACCGCCGGGCTTGTTGTACTTGACCGCGTTCTCGATCAGATTGGTCACTGCCTGCGAGAGCTTCGGCTCGTCGACGTCCGCCGAAACCTGACGGAAGCTCTCGTAAATCAGCTCCACCTTCTTTTCCTCGGCGATCGGGCGGATGCGGCGCAGCATATCCAGGATAAAGTCATTGATATTGACCGTGGAAATATTCATGCTGTCCGAGCCTTTTCCGAGGCGCACCATCGAAAGCAGGTCGTCGATGATCGTGGACTCCCGCTCCACTTCGTTCGAAATATCCTCCAGAATTTCCTGGTACATCGCCTCCGGAATATTGTCCTGCCCTTTCATCGAATCCGCGAGCACCCGGATCGAGGTCATCGGCGTCCGAAGCTCATGCGAGACGTTGCTGACGAAAAGCTCCTGCGATTCCTCAAGATCCCGGTAGTGGTCGACCATCTGCTCCGCGTTTTTCATGATCGTGTCGATTTCGCTGTAGGACTTCAGTTCTCCGAGCTCCACATTGAAATTGCCCTCGTTCAGGCGGTCGATCTCGTCGGAGACGGCCTTGACGGGCCGAACCAGAAGGTAGGACACATAAACCACCCCGAGAATCAGGAGAATCAGGATGATGCCCTCCGCAAGCAGCATGCCGTTCGCCACAGAACGCACGCTGCCCCGGATCCAGCTGGTATCCGAGGACATGACAAGCGCTCCGGTGACGGTTCCCTCGGCAGCGCCCTCCAGATAAACCGGAAGCACAAATTCGAGGAGATCCTCTCCGGAACGATAATTCTGATAATCACTGCCTGAAAGCGCCGAGAAAACGGCATCGGAAACACAGACCCGGTTCTGGTCCATGTGATAGGTATCGTGAATGATCCGGCAGTTCTCGTCAATTGCAAGCACTCTTCCGCCGTACGCGTCGGCATACCAGTTCAGCGTCTCCGTCTTTTCCGGCGTCAGGCTTTCGGCAAGGGTTTCCTCGTCGCCGAGCTGACGCGCGATAACGCTGAGACGCTGCAGGATGTCGATTCTGCGCTGCTCGATCAGCCTGGATTCGTAGGTCGACACCACGAGAAGGTGGATGACCGCGATCGGCAGAATCCCGGCGGCAAGCGCGAATGCGATGATCCGGATTCTCAGAGACTTAAACAGTTTCATCGTTCTTAAAGAAATAGCCTACGCCCCATTTGGTCTGAACATATTTCGGCACGCTGGGGTTGTCCTCGATCTTCTCACGGAGGCGGCGGATATGCACGTCCACGGTTCTCGCGTCACCCGGATAATCCGAGCCCCAGACCATGGTCAGCAGCTTCTCCCGGCTGTACACCTTGTTCGGATTGGTGGCCAGAAGGTGCAGCACGTCGAATTCCTTGGCGGTCACATTCACTTCCCGGTTGCGGATGAAGACGCGTTCGTTCTCCGTATCCAGCTTCAGATCCCCGGAAACAAAGATATTTTCCTTCGGCGCGTCGCTGCTCTTTTTATGGCTGCGGCGCATGATGGCCTTCATGCGGGCCTTCACCTCCAGAATATTGAAGGGCTTCGTGATATAGTCATCGGCTCCGTATTCGAGACCCATGATTTTATCCATATCTTCCGACTTCGCCGTCAGCATAATGATCGGCATATTGCTGAATTCCCGGATCTGCTGGCAGACCTCGAGTCCGCTCATTTTCGGAAGCATGATGTCCAGAAGCACGGTGTCGTATTCCGTCTTCTTTGCCATTTCAAGCGCTTCCTCGCCGTCATAAGCCGTATCGACCTCCCACTGCTCCTGCATCAGGGAAAAACGGATTCCCTTCACAATCAGCTTCTCGTCGTCGACCACCAAAATCTTTGCCATACTGCCCTCTATAGTTTCACTTTATCTTTCAATCGTTCAAACAGGCTTTCGCCGATGCCGGACACCTGAAGAAGCTCTCCGATCTCCTGAAAGCTTCCGTGCGCTTCCCGATATTCCAGAATCGCCGAAGCCTTCGCTTCCCCGATTCCGGGAAGCGTCATCAGGTCCTCGAGAGTCGCTGAATTCAGGCTCACGCGTCCGTCGGAAAGCACGGCCTCCGGGCCGCCTTGCGCCCCGCGCTCCGGAAAGAAGATCATCTCTCCGTCCGTCACGGTCTCCGCGAGATTCACCAGGTTTTCCTCCGCCTTCCCGGTAAATCCGCCCGCCAGAAGCAGCGCGTCCCTGACGCGGCTTCCGGGCGTCAGCTCATAGACCCCGGGATCCTTCACGGCGCCGGACACATAGACGACAAGCACGGGCTCGCTTTTGGCGGATTCCGACGCGCTTTCCGTCTCTTCCTGCCCTTCTTCCGAAGCGCCGTAAGAAGCTTCTTCTCCGATTATCCGAGGTTCTTCGCTTCCCGGCGTCTGTACCTGCCGTTTTAACAGAAACATCACCCCGAACACGGCCGCGAGAATCGCTGCCGTCAGGGCTCTTTTCGTTGTTCTTTTCATATCCAGGACGGTGTTTTCCGGATACGCCATCAGATATTGAGATTATTTTACAGAATTTTAAACTATTTTACAAGTATAAATTTCAAAAATGACCGAAATTATTGTAATTCCGTAAAAAATCCGAAATCCGGATAGTCCCCTTCCGCGTTCAGACGGATGTCGTTCCAGAGGCTTTCGCTCCGCCGGATCGTGATCTTCTTCTCCTGGCTCTCATAAAAGCCGCTCCAGCCGTCGAAGGCGCGAAGCGCGCGGATGTTCCGTTTATTGTTCAGCGAAAGGAGCGTATTGTAGGCCTCCGAGACGCGGATGATGTAGCAGCTGCCGTCCTCCGCGCGGATGATGTCCGAGGTTTCGCCGCTCTGCATGGAGAAGACCGCCGCCTCGATTTCGGGAAGCAGCTCTCCTTTCGCCGCGGAATAGCTGATTCTCTCGTCGATCGTGCATTCCGAGGCCGCGGAAAGGAAGCTTTCTCCCTTCGACAGGCGCTCCTTCACGGCCTCCGCTTCCGCCTCCGAGCCGACGTGAATCACCGAGAAATCCACGACGCGGCTTTCCTCGTCGCTCACGGATACTTCGCCCGGGGAAAGCAGCCGGATTTCCTCAAGGGCCAGCGCATACAGCTTCATCAGTGCTTCCATGTCGGAGAGGCGGGCCTTCGAATACGCCTTCTCGTCCTCCGTCATCCGCGAGAAGCACCGCTCCGCCGCCCGGTGCACCTCTTCCGCCTCCACGTCCGAAAGCGTGAGTCCGTCGCGGATCGCCTGCTCATTCAGATAGATCAGCGCCCGGCACTCCCGGAAAACAAAGTACTCGCGCACATAGTCCTCGTAGCTCATTCCCTCGGAAACCGGCTTTTCCCAGAAATCTCCCCCGAGAAGCTCCAGATAGTAGGATTCGAACTCGGCTTTACAGGAAAGCGCAAGAATCCGCACCTCGGCGTCGCTGAGCTCGATATTCTCCGACGCCGCGAGAATCTGCCTTCCGGGGATCCAGTTGATCCGAAGATCGCAGGATGATAGCAGGAAGCAGACCGCAAGAAGCAGCGCCGCGGTTTTCAGTGATCTTTTCATAATCTTTTTATAAATTCCGTAATATTTTCTTCAGGATTTCCCCGGAACAGGCAGGAGCCGCTGACGAAAACATCCAGCCCCGCTTCCCGGAGGAGGCCTGCGTTGTCAAATTTGATGCCGCCGTCCGCTTCAATCAGCACATTTCTTCCCTCTTCCCGGATTTTCGCGGAGAGCCGCCGGATTTTATCAATCGTCTCCGGCAGAATCGGCTGTCCGCCGAATCCCGGCTCCACCGTCATGATGAGCACCATGTCAAGCTCGGAAAGGAAGGGCTCGACTTCCTCCACCGGCGTTCCCGGCTTGATCGCCATGGCCGCGGGAAGACCGCAGTTGTGAATCTTCCGGATCACGGCCAGCGGGTCCTCCGCCGCCTCCAGATGAAAAGTCAGGCGGTCCGCGCCGGCCTTCACGAAGGACTCGATCGCGGGAAGCGGGTTCTCGATCATCAGGTGCACGTCCAGCGGCTTTTCGGCGATTTTCTTAATTGCGCGGATCACCGGCTGCCCGAACGACACTTCGGGCACAAAATGTCCGTCCATAACATCCACATGAATCCAGTCGCAGTCCGAGCGGTTCAGCGCCGCAATGTCTCTTCCGAGATTCAGAAAATCCGCCGCCAGAATGGACGGTGAAATCAGTGCTTTTTCCATCAGTATCTCCTTATCATGGAAAGCTCCTCGTAAATCCGGAGGTAGCTTTCGTAGCGGGTTTTCGAGATCGTTCCCGACTTCACCGCCTGCTTGACGGCGCATTCCTTCTCATGGATGTGCCGGCAGGAACGAAGATAGCGGCAGGAGGGAATCAGGGGAACGAATTCATTGAAATAGAGATCCAGCTCCTCCTCGTCGATCCATCCGACGTCCACCGAGGTGAAGCCCGGCGTATCGCATAAGAAACTGCCCTCCCCGAGATAAAAGACTTCCGAGTGCCGGGTCGTATTTTTTCCCCGGTCGATTTTCTTCGAAAGGCCGCCTGTTTCCATGCGGCTTTCCCCGAGAAGCAGATTCATCAGCGAGGATTTTCCGACGCCGGACGGGCCGGCGAGGCAGGAAAAACGCCCCTGCATCTCTTCCCTCAGAAGATCAATTCCCAGATTCCCGGCGACCGAGACCGGATAGACCGGATAGCCGCTGCCTTCAAAGGCCTTTCGGACCGCGTCGATTTCCTCTTCGTCCGCGAGATCCGCCTTGTTGACGATGAGGCACACCGGGATCTCCGTATCATGCACGAGGCAGAGGTAGCGGTTCAGCATGTCGTAATTCGGCGCAGGAGATTTCACGGAAAACATCAGGAAAATCCGGTCGACATTCGCGAGGGCCGGACGCTTCAGCTCGCTGCTCCTCGGAAGAATCCGGTCGATATTTCCGGCGTTTTCGATTTCAGAGTCAAAGACCGTGCTGAATTCAACACGGTCTCCGACAAATGGTTTCTCATGATTTTTGCGGAATATTCCCTTGGCGCGGCACTGATAGATCTTCTCACCGTCGTGCACATAATAGAATCCGCCGACCCCGCGGATAATCCGCCCGGTCATGCGCCGCCGCCTTCCGCAGGAGCCTCACCGCCGCCTTCTGCAGGAGCCTCGCCTCCACCTTCTGCAGGAGCTTCGCCTCCACCTTCTGCAGGAGTGGGAGGAACATACTTATACGGAATGATCGTTACAGTCTCACCAACTTTCAGCTGGCTTCCAGCCGAGGGACTGATTGAAGCCACATTCTCATTACTGCCGGAATCATCTGTCTCTATTGCCTCTCCGACATTCACAATATATCCCAAATCTTCTAACGCTTTTTTAGCTTCTGCAACCTTCGAATTTACGAGATCAGGCACCGTTTGCATGATTGCTTCAGATGAAGTCTCTGAAGAGCTTTCCGAGGATGAAGAAGTCTCCGTCTCAGAGCTCGACTCCGATTCAGAAGGCGAGGTCTCCGTTTCCGACGAACTGCTCGCGGCTTCCTCATACACATAGTACACGAGATCCACTACCGGCGGCTCGTCTGCCGAAATCACCGTACCGGCCGCCACAGACTGCGACTTGACGAACAGGGCCTTCGATTCATCGTTCGTCGCTTCCGTATCCGTCTTTCCGATCGTAAAGCCGAGCGACGCCGCCGCGGCCTTCGCATCCTCCAGAGAACCGAGCGTGAGGTCCGGCATCAGGCTTTCGGCCTTCGCCACAACCAGCGTGATCGGCTGATTCAGCGGCGCATACTCTCCGCCGGCCACACTCTGGGAAAGAACCGTTCCTTCTTCCGCTTCGGAGCTGATTTCATCAGCCGTCTCCACGGTAAATCCGGCGTTCGTGAGAAGCGCCTTTGCCTCTTCCACATTCTTTCCGAGGACATCCGGCACCTGCTCCATCTTCGGCCCGAGCGAAATGATCACATCGACTGTGGAGCCGTTTTTCACGCGGCTTCCGGGTCCGGGGTTCTGGGAAATGACCAGGCCTTCCGGCACGTCATCGTTATTGGCCTCCGTCATGGTTCCGGCGGTCAGCGCGCTGTACATCAGCTTGGTCGCAACCTCGCTCTTATAGCTGCCGACGAGGTTCGGCACCTCGACATACTCGGCGCCGAGGCTGTACACTACCGTGACGGTATCTCCGGGCTGGGCGAAGCCGCTCGCGGGCGTAATCGAAATGATATGGTTCGCGGGAACCGTATCGCTGTAGCTGCTTTCATAGACGAAATTGACGTCCGGGAAGTTGACGGCTTCATTCTTGAAGGCGGTCAGCGTGCCGCCGGCAAAGTTCTCCCGGATTTCGAATTTATCCGAGCCCTGGGACATCATGATGACAATCGTGCTGCCCTTCTCGACAATCGTGCCTTCCGGATAGCTCTGCTTCATGATATAAAGCTCCGGATACTCATCGGAATAGCCGAATTCCGAACCGATCTTGCCCTCAAGGCCCGCGTCCTGCAGCGCCTTCATGGCTTCCTCAAAATACAGTCCGAGCACGTTCGGAACGACCGCGTCCGTATCGGGGTCGAAGGAATCCGACTCCTTCGTGCTGAGTTCGACGATTTCTTCCGTCGTTTCTTCCGCCGTTTCCTTCTGTCCGACCTCTGCCGAAGCCCCGGTAGAAGCATCCGGACGGGCGATCGTACTCTGATTGCATCCCGAGAGGGTGACGAAAATATAGATCAGAAGGCAGATGATGATGGCCCCGATCACGATGCCGGCGATCAAAACGATCCGGTCCATCAGGGTCTTTTCGTCTTCCTTCGCGTCCTCCGCAAAGAGATCGCTTCCGGCTTCCTCATCCCCGCTCTCCTCCGGCACCTCGTATTCCGCAGTGTCGGGGCTGAGCTCCGTAAAGTCAATGACCGGGCCAGACGAGCGGCGCTCGCGGATGCCGCCGCGCTGCGGCTTCTCCTCCTCGCTGTCGATAATCGTCATGGCCTGACGGCGCACCGTGCCGCTCTCCGCGGCGACGACCGTGCTGTCGTCCTCCATCCCGTCATCGTCCTCTTCCGCTCCGGAAACCGCGGGAACATTCGGCTGGAAGGCAGGCCGGGCCGGGCGTTTTACGCGCTCCTGAGACATGCCGGCAGCCTGGCTCGTTCCTGTAAACACCTGGGTCGTCGACCGAAGCACGCTTTCCTGCTCCTGCTTCTCGAAATTGAAGGAGGGGTTATTCACGGCAATCTTCAGGTCCTGCAGAAGCTCCGTGCAGTTATGATAGCGGCGCTCCTTGGATTTCTGCGTCGCGCGGAAAATGATCTGCTCCAGCGCCACCGGGCAGTCCGGATTGATCTCCGAAGGCGGAATCATGGTTTCATTCATGTGCGCCAGCGCCACCGCGACCTGAGTATCCTTGTCAAAGGGCACGCGTCCCGTAATCATCTCGTACATCACGATGCCGAGCGAATAGATGTCACTCCGTTCATCGCAGGGCTGGCCCTTTGCCTGCTCCGGCGCGATATAGTGGACGGAGCCGAGCTCGGCCTTCTGTCCGTGACGCGTTTCGTCCGTCACGCCGCGCGCGATGCCGAAATCCGTCACCTTGACCTTGCCGTCCCGGGACAGAATGATGTTCTGCGGCTTGATATCGCGGTGAACGATATGACGCGCGTGAGCCGCCCGGAGACCGACCGCCACCTGTGCGGTGATCGCCATCGTTTCCCGGGAGGAAAGCATGCCTTTCCGGCGGATATAGTCCTTCAGCGTGATTCCGTCAATGAGCTCCATGACGATGTAATAGGTCGATCCGACGTTGCCGACGTCGTAGACGCTGACGACGTTCGCGTTCGTCAGGCTCGCCGCCGCCTCTCCTTCCGTGCGGAATTTTTCCACGAAATCCGCGTCCTCCGCAAGGGAAGCCTTCAGCACCTTGATCGCCACATCCCGCTTCAGCCGCGAGTCATGGGCCTTGTAGACGTCTGCCATTCCGCCCGAGCCGATCCGCTCAATTATTTCATACCGTCCGGCAAACACCGTTCCGTTCTTGATCATTCAAATACCTCTTTTGTATCATACAGGACAGCGGTTATATTGTCCCGTCCGCCGTACTCATTCGCGGCGTCAATCAGCGCCCCGACGCGCTCCTCTACCGAGCGGCTTTCGTCGAGGACAATTGTCTTGATTTCTTCATCACTGACCATGTTGGTCAGACCGTCGCTGCACAGAAGCAGATAGTCGCCGGGCTGCAGATCAATTTCAAACTGATCGGCCTCAACCTCGCTGTAGACGCCGACGGCTCTCGTAATGACGTTTTTCTGACGGTTATATTCTTCGGATCCCCGGGTCAGAAGACCGCGCGAAACCTGCTCCTCCACATAGGAGTGGTCATGCGTCACCTGGAGGATCGACGGATCATTCCGATTTAAAAGATACAGCCGGGAATCGCCGACGTTTGCCACATACGCCGTCTGTCCCTGGATGCCGCAGGCAACGAGCGTCGTACCCATGCCGAAGCTCCGGTGCTCCTCCGAGGCCTTCCGAACCTCGAGATTCGCGATCGAAACCGCCTGCTCCATCACATAGGCCGCATTCATGTCGGGCTCCTGCTCGATGGAATCCACCATCGCGTGGACCGCCGTCGAGCTCGCAACCTCCCCGAGCTTATGTCCGCCCATGCCGTCGCAGACCACCATGAAGGCGTCGAATACGCCGGCGGGACCGGATGTCAGGAAAAAGGAGTCTTCGTTGTTCTTACGCATGATTCCTTTGTCCGTTTTACCGTAAATATTCACAAGGCTCCTCCTTTCCTCCTATTCTTCTCTGATGTACTTCCTCCGGAGCTGTCCGCAGGCGCCATCGATATCCGAGCCGAGCTCTCTCCTAATTGTAGCATTTATTCCGTGTTTGACAAGTATTTTTTGAAAGGCCTCGATCTCGGTCCTGTCCGGCCGCGTAAAGTGCCGCTCCGTCACGGGATTGACCGGGATCAGATTGACGTGGGCGTTTTTCCCCTTAAGAAGCGCCGCAAGCTTCAGCGCTTCCGCCTCATTGTCGTTCACGCCGCCGACGACCGCGTATTCATAGCTCACCCTGCGTCCGGTTCTTTCAAAGTACGCATCGCAGGCGCGGAGCACTTCGGACAGCGGATAACGCTTCGCGACCGGCATCAGTTTTTTTCGGGTCTCGTCGTCCGCCGCATGCAGGGAAAGCGCAAGCGTGACCGGCAGGTTTTCCTGCGAAAAACGACGGATTCCGTCCGGAAGTCCGCAGGTCGATACGGTGATATTCCGCATGCTCATGTGATGCCCCTTCTGCGCCCCGAGAAGCCGCAGAAATCGCACCACCTCGTCATAGTTGTCCATCGGCTCGCCCGAGCCCATCAGAACGCAGTGCGTAACTTTTTCACCGAGATCCCGCTCGATTTCGTAGATTTCCCCGAGGATTTCCGAGGCCGACAGATTCCGCACCATCCCCTCCACGGTAGAGGCGCAGAAGGCGCAGCCCATCCGGCAGCCGACCTGCGTGGAGACGCAGACCGAGCACCCGTAATGGTAGCGCATCAGGACGGATTCGATCAGATTGCCGTCGGAAAGCTCCAGAAGATACTTCCTCGTGCCGTCAAGCGCGCTCTCCTGCACGGTCCGGACCCGCACCGAACCGATTTCAAACTGCCCGGCAAGCTTTTCCCGAAGCGCGAGGGAAAGATTCGTCATTTCATCAAAGGAAGCCGCACCCTTTTCGTGCAGCCAGGAAAAAATCTGCTCTGCCCGGAAGGCTTTCTCCCCAAGCGCGGCGATTTCCTGCTTCAGTTCTTCCAGATAAAGTTCCCTGATATCTTTCATTGAATTTCCTCAGTTTCCCTCCCGGCAGCGTCCGCTTTCTGAAAGCGGGCGATAAAAAAGCCGTCGCCCGGGAAAGTATCCGGAAGGATCTGAAGCCGTCCGGACCCGGCGCTCTCTTTTTTCAGTAAATCCGGCAGATTCTGTTCGAAGGACACCGGCCGGAACTCCGGATGACGCTCTGTAAAGCGCTCCGTCTGCAGGGCGTTTTCCGCAGGATTCAGCGTGCAGGTCGAGTACTGGAGCGTTCCGCCCGGCTTCACATAGCGCTGCACATTGTCGAGAATTTTACTCTGCAGGGCTTCGATTTCGCGAAGGCTCATGGCGTCCGTGCGGTAGCGAAGCTCGGGATTCTTCGAAAGCGTCCCGAGGCCGGAGCAGGGAAGATCTGCGATCACGAGGTCGAAGGCGTTCTCAAAGGATGGCTCAAAAACCGAGGCGTCCTTTTCGAGAACGCGGATCCCGGGGAAGGGCATTCTTCGAAGATTCTCCCGGATGAGGTCCGTACGCGCCGCCGTCAGGTCGCAGGCAATGGCTTCAAACAGCGAAGGCTCCTTCGCCGCCGCAAGATAGAGATCCGCCGCGTGGAACAGCTTTCCGCCGGGAGAAGCCGACACATCGAGAACCCGGAATGCAGTCTCCCTCGCGGCAGCAGCGATGATCCGGTCCCGGACCGCCTCGCCCGCCATACAGGAGCTAAGGTTTTGGATGTAAAAAAGGCCCTTTTCGAAGCTTTTACTGAGGAAAGCGGGTTTTTCCCCGCCGATCGCATAAGTATCCGGCGTAAGGCCCGTTTTTTCGACGCTGAAGCCTTCTTCCTCCAGTGATTTCAGGAAAGGTGCTTCTTCTATGAGAAAGGTATTCCGCCGGATCACCTCGGCTTTTCTTTCTTCTGTCATCGCCTGCACGATCGACAGCGCGCGCGCTTCCCCGTACCAGGCAGTCAGGCTTTCTTTCAGGAAGGGCGGGATTCCGGCCTTCGTCCAGGGATCGAGCGCCTCATAGACCTCTTTCCCGGAACGCGCGACAGAGCGAAGCACGCCGTTCACAAAGCCGGACAGCGCCCTGAAGCCGGTCCGTTTCGCAAGATTCACGGCTTCATTCACAGAAGCGTAGGGTGCCTTCTCAAGCACCAGGATTTCATAGGACGCGATCTCGAGTACCAGCCGGATCTTCGGCTTCATCCTCCCGGGAGGCGTGCTGGAAAAGCGGGAAATCACTTCGTCAAGCGCCGCTCTTTTCTCGAGAACTCCGTAGGAAAGGAGGCGCGAAAAGGCCCGGTCTCTTTCGGAAAGCGCTTTCGTCTCCTCCGCGATGATTTCCTGCAGAAAGACCTCTTCCGAAAAGACCCGGCGAAGCATCCGGAGCGCGGCATCCCGCGGCAGATCCGCAGGCATCAGAGGCTCTCCTTCTTCGGTGCTTCAAATTTCATGCCGCATTCGATATGATTGCCGCGAAGGAAGGCATCCGCTGCCATCTTCGGCTTTCCGGAGGGCTGCAGCTCGAGAATCCGGAGCGCGCCGCGCCCGCAGGCAATCGTAAAGGACTTTTTATCGCAGGCGATCACCGTTCCGGGTTCCGCCCCGTCTTTTCCTTCCGGAAGCGGCAGAACCTCTGCCTTCCAGATTTTCAGCAGCTTTCCGTTCAGATAAGTGTAGGTCCCCGGCCAGGAATTCAGGCCGCGGATCCAGCGCTCGAGAACTTCGGCGTCCTGCGTAAAATCAAGAAGCCCCATCTCCTTATCGAGCATCCGCGCGTAGGCGGTCGGGGATTCGCCCTGCTTTACCGGATGAAGATTTCCCTTTTCCGCCTCGTCAAGGACGGATAAAAGCAGCGGCCCGCCGAGGAGCGAAAGCTTGTCAAACAGCGAGGCGCCGGTTTCGTCCGGCTCGATCGGGA